>DQHV01000374.1 GCA_003524335.1 Candidatus Aminicenantota bacterium
CTTGAAATTCGGTTCCCCCGCGCCCGGCGCCCTGGCTTTCGTCGGTGCTTCGGCGGCGATCTACCCTGAGGATTACAACGAGGCCGGCTCCATCTGGGATCATTTCGCCCGCCACAGCGTCGATTACTTCAATTTCGGGCTGAGCATCCAGTTCGCTACGCCGGTCGAGGACGACAGACGCTTCAAACACACCGGGACCACCCATGTCATCAACTACCCGACGCCCGCTGAACTGGCCGAACACACATCGCGTCTTTTCGCCACCTACAACACCAGCATCCCCGACCAATTCCGGGTCGACATGTTCATCAAGGAGTACACGGAGCGATGGGCGGGCGAGGGCAAGAAATTCCCGTCTTTCGTCACGGTCTATCTGCCCAACGACCATGGAGCCTGGGAACGGCCTGAGGACGGCTATCCCTTCCGGGAGAGCTATATGGCCGATAACGACCTTGCCTTGGGCCGCCTGGTGGAATTCCTGTCGAGGTCGCCGTACTGGAAGAACATGGCCATCTTCGTGACCGAGGACGACTCCCAAAACGGCGTCGACCACGTCGATGCCCATCGCAGTCTGCTGATGGTCATCTCACCTTGGTCAAAAAAAGGCTGGGTCAGTCATGTCCACTCCAGCTTCGGGAGCATCATCAAGACGGCCTGGCATGTCCTCGGACTCCCCTACCTCAACCAGTATGACGGCGGCGCGGCCGACCTGGCGGATATGTTCTCCGACCAGCCGGACTCCAGCCCTTATCATGCGCTGGGTGCTGATCCCCGGATCTTCGACCCCCAAAAAGCCCTCGACCCGCTCGACGAAAAATTCAACTGGAGAGCGCTCCAGGAATCGCCGCTGCTCGATGACCCGGAGACAATCCGGGGCTGGATGAAGGAAGAGAAAAACTAGCGGGCTCCTCCGCCGCTCCCCCCGCCGCCTCCTCCGCCCCCGCCGCTGAACCCTCCTCCTCCTCCGGAGGAATAGTGCGCGGCCGAGGTGCTGGCCTGCTGGATCGATGTCGCCATGGCCTCAATACTTTGGACCATGCCCGCGATCCGCCCCATGCCGGCGAAGGCCGAGCGGTCAAAGCCATAATACCAAACCGGCAGCGTCGACCGGTCGTCTTTGAGGATGATGGGGAGCATCTTGAGGATTTTCTTGGCGTTCCCGAAGATGATGCCGAATACCAGGTAGTGCTCCCAGAGTTTGTAGGCTTCGGGCGGCAGTTCCTCAAAACTGGAGAATTCATCCAGAAAACGGTCCAGGCCCTTCCAGAGCTCGTTCTCTCTGGCCCAGGGCGCAGCCCTCCGTTTGAGCTTGGGACTGAAGACACCGGCCAGCAGAACCAAAAGGGGGTTGAGCGTCAGGATGCCCAGCGGCAACGTAACGGCTAAGAAAACATTACGGGCCTTCAGGCTCTGGCGTTCGATAAACTGGAGTCTGGCGGCTTCTTTCCGGATACCCTTTGCCCAGGCCTGGTACCAAGTTTGGAACTCGCGCGGGTTTTTCTTTAAATAGCTCTGCAATTCGTTAATTTCGAGTTGCGCTCCCCGCTCATGGCTCTGGCTGATGATGGTATTGAACAATAGATTCAGCAAATCCTTTTCGTAAGGGAGTAGCTCTTGGTCGCGGGCATAGTCCTTTTTCAGAGTGACCGTCGTTTCCAGCTTCTCTTTGCTTCCCAGAATACCATGTTTTTCGACCTTTCGGTCCTCGAATTCGAGGAAGCCGCGCCGGGCCAGGTCGAAGAGTGTGGCGGTGAAGGACTTTGGTGTGATCGGACCTCCTTCATGAAGAAGGACCTCGACCAGGGCCGGCCGCAGCTCCGACGGCAGCTCCCGAAAGTAGTCCGGGACGTCGGGGAAACGGTAGTCTTGGCCTATCCTTTTCCAGTAATGATGGTAAATCAGGAACCAGAGGAGCGACCCCAGGACGAGCCAGATTGCCCAGATAGAGGCCCCGATCAAAAACCCCTTCTTCTGCCGCGCCGAGCGCTCCTGTGCGTTTCGAGCCCGGTCGATCGTCTCTTGAACGAAGCCCGCCTCTTCCCTTTGGATGGAGTCGCGGCTGTGTCGCGAAGAGGGAACACCATTCACTATTCCTGCCGGCCAGGCCATCCTGACCTCGAGGGACCGGCCGGCCGGAAGGTTGGTCGCAGTGAAGCGGGCCGTCCGGGCATCGACGACCTCCGCCCAGCCGGATAGCGGTCCGTGTCCGTAGACAAGGATGTCCTCCTGGCGAGGCGCCTCCGCGGGCAAGCTCACGGTGATGCCGACTTTTCGGGTCGGCCGGTCCCACCCCTCGCCGACCATCTGCCAGTAGAGTTCGGAAACGTCCGGGTAGCTAAGGACGCCCCTTCGGATGCGATAGCGAATGTGGAAAGTCCGCTGCTCATCGGCCGCCTGGAAAGACCACTCGGCTTTATAAACGCCGCCCGAGGTCGAGGCCTCAAACGGCAACTTCTGTCCGTTCTCATCCCTGACCTCGAACTCTTCGAGGGCGATGTCATAGCGATAGCCCTTTCTTTCAACGGAAAGCGGCAGGGTGTACCAGGCCGCCGAAAAACTTCCCTCGAAATCGAAGGTCCGGTACTCGTCGACGACAAAAGAGCCATCGCCTTCGAGGTTGACCGAGATCTTGACCTCGGGGAAGTAATAATCCTTGGTCGCCGCCTCCAAACCGGCGCCGATAGAACCGAAAAAAGCGCAAAGCGCTAGGATAGAAAGACGGCGGCGCTGAGCCTTATTTTTCGTCAGAAGTGGCCCTCTCATCTCTCGACATCGAGCGGCTTCAGTGANNACATCGAGCGGCTTCAGGGACAGCGGGTTGCGCCTGGCCTTCCATGATTTCGGGCTGTTCTGGCCGTCTGACTGCCGGACCTCGACGGTCCCCTGCATCTCATTGCCCGTCACCCGTCCGGCAAAGACCATTTTCAAACCCTTGGAGCTACCATCGGCTTCAGCCGTGAATTCAAACTGGTCCCCGACGAGCCGGATGTCGGTTAAGGTCATTTCCGATCCTCCCAGCTTGATCTTGCCGTTCGGCCATTGGAAGTGCTGTTCGAGCTCCAGCCCAAAAACCACTTTCCGGCTGCCGTCGGTCCAGGAGCCCTCCCAAACCCCGGAAACATTGGCCGGCACGATCCAGAGGTAGACGTTGTGTGTCGTTTCGTTGACCATAACGACTGCCGAGTCGTCCGGTTTCCAGGTGTCCATGGCATAGTTGTGAGAAACGACCCGGGTGCCCGGCCGGAGCTGAGCCAGCAGGTTCGGCCGTAGGCGCAGGTTGACCGAGGTGAGGAGATAGAGGGAGACGACCGTGGCCTCGTGAAAGTCAGCCTGGAAGATGTCTTGCTCCTGGAACTTAACGAGCTGACCGACGTTAGCCTTGGCCGCGTTTTCCTTGCTTTCCTGGATGCGGTCCGGGTCGATGTCGAGGCCCACTCCCCGCGTCCCATAGTGTTCCGCAGCGGTGATGACAATGCGTCCGTCTCCGCAACCGAGGTCGTAGAGCAGGTCGTTCTTGGTGACTTTGGCCAGGCGAAGCATGGTGGCGACAACCTCGGGTTTACTGGGAACATAGGGGACATCAAGCGGTTTCTCCTGCAGATAGAGCTGGCCGAAGAGGAAGACCGGGATCAAGACGAACGAGAGAAAAAGCAGCCGTTTCATTGGGCCTCCTTTGGCGCGAGCGGTGGCCGAAAGACTTGAATATAGGAAAAAATCCCCAGGCTGTCAATTCACGCGGGATATTCTGCTCCGTTGACTTGGTGACGGGAATTCGCTACCTTACAGCATCATGACAGCAAAAAAACTTATGATTATCACCGCGTTTGTTCTGTTCGTCGCCGTCCCCGGCGCTCTATCGCAGGGCCGTCTGACAACCCCCCAAGAACAGTTCGGTTTCGAGATCGGCGCCGATTACATGCTGGTCAATTACACCCGGCTTCTCGCCTACTGGCAAAAGCTGGATGCAGAATCGGACCGGCTGGCGCTCCAGACGATCGGCACCACCGCCGAAGGCCGGACGATGGTCATGGCCGTCGTCACCTCTCCGGCGAACCAGAAAAAATTAGCCCGCTACAGGGATATTTCGCGCCGCCTGACTCTGGCCGAAGGACTGAGCGATAACCTGGCGCGTGCTCTGGCGGCGGAGGGAAAGCCGGTCGTCCTGATCGACGGCGGCCTCCATGCGACCGAGATCCTCGGGTCGCACCAGCTCGTCGAGCTGGTCTGGCAGATGGTCAGCCGGAGCGACGCCGAGACCCGGCGGATTCTGGACAATGTCATCCTGCTGGCCGTGCCCTCCAACCCCGACGGCTTGGAGCTCGTCGCCGATTGGTATATGAGGGAGAAGGAGCCGGCCAAGCGGACGATGAGAGGCCTCCCCCGGCTCTATCAGAAGTATATCGGTCACGACAACAACCGGGACTTCTACATGGTCACCCAGCCGGAGACCGAGGCTGTTTCGCGGGTCATGTATTTGGAGTGGTTCCCGCAGATCGTCTACAACCATCACCAGACCGGCCCCGCCGGGACGGTGCTTTTCTGCTCGCCCTTCCGCGACCCGTTCAATTACTTCTTCGACCCGCTGGTCCCGACTGGTGTCGACCTGGTGGGCGCCGCCATCCACTCCCGGTTCGTCGCCGAGGGAAAGCCGGGCGCGACCATGCGTTCTGGAGCCCCCTATTCCACCTGGTGGTCCGGCGGATTGCGGTCGACGTCCTACTTCCACAACATGATCGGCATCCTCACCGAGACAATCGGAAGTCCCACCCCAGTGGATATCCCTTTCATTCCTGATAAGCAGCTCCCCAGGAATGACCTGCCCTATCCAGTCGCACCCCAGAAGTGGCATTTCCGGCAGTCGATCGATTACTCCATCACCGCGGACAGGGCCATCCTTAATCTCGCCTCCAAAATGCCCGAGGACTTTCTCCTGAACATATATCGGATGGGCCGGAACGCCATCCAGCGCGGAAGCCGGGATACCTGGACGGTGACTCCGAAGGGCATCCGGGCAGCTGAAAACGCCATTCAGAAGGAAAACGTCAAGCCGGATGGATATGGCCGTGGTTTTCCTCTGAAATTCTATGACCTGCTGCACAGCCCTGCCGCGCGCGATCCGAGGGGCTTTGTCATTCCCTCCGACCAACCCGATTTTGCGACCGCGGCCAAGTTCATTAACGCGCTCCTCAAGAGCGGTGCCGCCGTTCTTCGGGCTAGAGAGGCTTTCGAGGCGGGGGGAAAAACCTACCCTCAGGGCTCCTATGTCATCAAGTGCGACCAGGCTTTCCGGCCGCATGTGCTGGCCATGTTCGAGCCCCAGGACCATCCCCATGATGTCCTCTTCCCGGGAGGGCCGCCCGTCGCGCCCTATGACAGCGCCGGCTGGACTCTGGCCTACCAGATGGGCATTGTCTTCGATCGTGTCCTCGATGGCTTCGCCGGCCCCTTTGAGAAGATCAGAAGCCCGGCCCGCCTGCCCGCGGGGAAAGTGGAGGGGAGTCCGAAGGCTGCCGGCTTCCTTCTCGACCACAGGGTCAACGATAGTTTTATTGCCGTCAACCGGTTGCTGAAACAAGGGGAAGAGGTGTACTGGATAAAGGATTCAATGGCCGTGGACGGCAGGACGTATCCACCGGGTGCGATCTTCGTTCCGGCAGGGGCCGAAACCCTGGCCAAGATGAAAATGGCAGCCGAATCTCTCGGGCTTTCAGTTGCCGGAGTCGAAGCGATACCCGGGGGAGAAGCGCTGCGGCTGCGTCCGGTACGCATCGGGCTTTGGGACCAGTATGGCGGGTCTATGGCTTCGGGCTGGGCCCGCTGGCTTCTGGAGCAGTACGAGTTCCCCTTCGAGGTCGTCTTCCCACCCAGGCTTGACGCCGGCAACCTGCGCGCCGATTATGATGTCCTCGTCTTCGTCGGCGGGGCGATTCCTCTTCAAGACCGGCCGCCCCAAGACGAGTTCCAGTTCTTTGCTCCACCAAGCCCCGAGGAGGTGCCGGAGGAGTACCGCGGCCGTCTGGGAAGCGTGACGGTCGCCAAAACGGTTCCCTATCTGCGCGAGTTTCTCGAGAACGGAGGGACAATCCTGGCCATCGGCAGCTCAACCTCCCTGGGCTTTCACACGGGCCTGCCTATCTCCGACCCGCTCGTCGAACAGCGGCCGGATGGGACAAAGGACCGCCTGCCCAAAGAAAAATACTACATCCCCGGTTCGGTCGTCCAGGCCAAGGTGGACACAAACCATCCCCTCGCCTTTGGCCTGAGCGAGCGTACGGATTTCTATTTCAACAACAGCCCCGTGTTTTCCTTGAATCCCGAAGCCGCAGCCCAGGGTGTTCGGCCAGTCGTCTGGTTTGACTCAGCTGCGCCCCTTCGCAGCGGCTGGGCCTGGGGTCAAAATTATCTAGAGAAGACGGTCGCTGTCCTGGAGGGGACCGTGGGTCGAGGGAAGCTGTTTCTCTACGGTCCCGAGATCATCTTCCGGGGACAGCCCCATGGGACGTTCAAACTCCTGTTCAACGGCATCTACTGCGGCGCCGTTGAGAACGCTACTCTGTGATACCGGTCAGGTCGAGCAGGAAGGCGAATTCCAGGGCTGTTTCCCGGTAGCGCCGGAAGCGGCCGGACTGCCCGCCGTGACCGGCATCCATGTGGGTACGAAGAAGCAGCCGGTTCTTGTCCGTTTTTAGGGACCTCAGCTTGGCCACCCACTTGGCCGGCTCCCAGTAGCTCACGCGATCATCGCGGACCCCGGCCGTGGCCAGGATCGGCGGATAGGCCTGGGGCCTGACGTTCTCATAGGGCGAGATGGAGGCGATGTAGTCATAGGCCTGCGGATCGGCCAGCGGATCGCCCCAGTCGGGCCGGAAGGCCGGGACCAGGGGATGGGTCGCATCGCTCATGGTGTTCAGCATGTCTACGAACGGCACCTGGGCGATCACCCCGCCCCAGAGGTCGGGACGCAGGTTGGCGACCCCGCCCATCAGCAGGCCGCCGGCCGATAGCCCATAGGCCACCACCCGCCTCTTGGCGCTGTAGCCCTGGCCGATCAGATGCTCGGCGCAGGCGATGAA
>DQHV01000007.1:0-1671 GCA_003524335.1 Candidatus Aminicenantota bacterium
GTCCTCTTCAAAATCATCTCGAAAGCGCATCCAATCACCGGGTGTGCGGAATCGGCAGAGCTGAATCTCTTGTTTATGGAGGACAAAATGGCCGACTTCATGGGCGAAGGTGAATCTGAGCCGGTTTTCTTTACGCGGATTATTATAGACGTCTTGATCGATGCAGATGCTCTTAAGGTCCTTTGTCAGGAAGCCGTCGATGTCGATTTCTTCGAGCAAACGGAATATGGGGATGGGAGAAAGTTTGAGCTTCAACTCAACGATCTCAATGATGGGTATGGGTAGGAGGTCGACCGGAAGAACATTATCAGACCGGAATTCCTCGGCTTTCTCTCGGACTTGCGGCCACGTGAGCCGGGGAGGTTGGATACGTGTCAAGTCCTTAATCCCAGCACTAGCTCTGCCGGATTTTTTTGATAAGGTTTTCCAGTTCTTCCCGGGCAGGTTTTTCACCGCGAAGAGTTCGAAAAAAAACGGGAAGTTTCTCGACGACCGTTTGGTCGTCCATCAGCTCCGTAGGGATGAAGCTTATGCTGGCAAGATCGAAGAGCGCGTGCCATTCGTCAGAATATTCGCCCAGCTTGAGGGCTGCAGCGATTTCCTTAAGCACTTTCTTGCTCTTCGGTGGAGGCAGCAGCCCCCGCTCGATCTTGCTCCAGTTGCCCGGATCCACGTTCATTAGCCTGCAGAATCCCCTGAGTGTAAGGCCGGCTTTTATCCTCGCGTCTTTAATAAACGCTCCGAAAGTCATTCTTTTCTCTCCTGTTCGTTGGCGATTTTTACTACGTTGTATATTAATACTACGTTTTTCTCGTTTGTCAAGCTTATTCAGCAAAGAGGGGCTGCCGGGGGCGCCCCCTACCAGCTGTCCGTTCTGAAGGGCGAGGCCGGGAGGCCCTCCTTGTTGGCCAGGTTGGGGACGGCCAGCTCATGCCAGCCGAACCGCACGGCCATGGGCGCGGTGACGCGCGGGCTCGAGACGAGGACCGCGTCCCCGACGATCTCCGCTTCGGCCTTGTAGAACGTCCGGTCCTCGCCGGCGATCTCGAACCACACCAGCGCCGGGCCGTCGACGGCCTGGGCGAAGCGGATCGCGTCGTCGACCTCGGCNNCCAGCGGCTGGGCGTCGTTGGCGATGAGCCCGCCGCCGACGTGGTCGAAGGCGATCCGGGCCTTCCCGTTCTCGATGGACATCGACTTGTAGAGCGGACCCGAATAGACGAGGTCCTTCTCGCCGTAGGTCTTAGCCCTCGCCCACAAGGCCAGCCGGCGGCCGACGTCGACCTTGTTGGTCGGATGGATGTTCATGAGGTCGGCGATATCGGTGATGACGGCCATGCCCGTGTTGGGGATGCGCAAGGCGTTCCGCTGCGCCTCCCAGATGAGCGGCAGGCGCTGGGCGTCGATGACCGGGCTGCCCTTCATGTTCCGGTCGTAGCCGTAATNNTGGTACCAGATCGCGCCGCGGATCGCGAACGGCGTCAGGGCGTGGATCATGCCGTTGTAAAGCGCCGTCGGGGCCTGGGGGCTGTCCCAGGGGTTCTCGACGGGCTCGAGGGCCGGCAGGCTTTTCCCCAGCTTGTCCCGGTACTCGGCGAAGCGGGCCAGGTGCTTGTCGAGGATCGGCGCGAGCTCGGGAAAGGCCGCGTACCCCGCCGGCGGCGTCCAGGT
>DQHV01000007.1:1677-3892 GCA_003524335.1 Candidatus Aminicenantota bacterium
AGCGATCATGCCGACGGGAACGCCCCGCCTCTTGTGGAGCTCGAGACCGAAATAGTAGGCCACGGCCGAGAACGGCCGGACCGCCTCCGGCGCGCAGACCTTCCATTGCGCCTCGACATCATCGCGGGGCTCGGAGGCGGTGCGTTTCGGGACGAGGAAGAGGCGCAGCCCCGGGTGGCCGGCCCGCAGGACCTCGGGGGCCGGGTTGGGCAGCCACGACATCGCCCATTCCATGTTGGACTGCCCGGAGGCGAGCCAGACCTCGCCGACGAGGATGTCCCTGACGACGATGTCCGGACCCGACGCGCCGCGCACCGTCATTTCGAGCGGCGCTCCGCCCGCCTTGACCGGGTCGAAGACGACGCGCCACTTGCCCGCGGCGTCGGCCACAGCCTTCTTTTCCTGGCCGTTGAACCGGACCGTCACCGGCTCNNCGACCATGTGGTCGCCGATGACCGCCGGCAACCTAACGGCTGCCGATAAACCGAGCGGCAGTCCGATCAGAATGAGTCCGGCGAAGGCGACGATCGCAGGCCGTTTCTTGGTTGAGCACATGGTCCCTACCCGTTGTCTCGATCCCGACGTCCTTCGCGCCGAAGATATCGCCCCGGCCGCTCCAAGTCAAGGCGCCCGGCCGCATCCCCGCCGCGTTCGCAAGAAATACATAGGGTGGAAAGTGAGAATATGCGCCGGCCGGGCCGTCTGTTCATATTGAGCCGGAATGCCGTTCGGCGCCTCCGGTTGACATTCCGTTCAAGTGTAGTAATATGTAATACAGAAGGCGCCCATGAGAGCGGTCATTTCCGTCAGTTTCCCCGAGAACATGGCCAAAGAGCTAGATCGGATCGCCAAGGAATCGGGCCGCACGAAGAGCGACCTCATCAAGGAGGCCCTCCGCGAATTCCTGTGGGAAGAGCGGTTCACGGGCCTTCGCAAGGCCCTGTCGCCCAAGGCCAAGGCCAAAGGCTTGGTCACGGACGACGNNCCTTCGCGGCGAACGGACTCTGCGCGAAGATCCTCCGACGGGCCAACAAACGCGAATTCACTCTCATCGTCTGCCCCATCATCCTCGAGGAGCTCAAGCGGACCCTTGAAAAAAAGCTCGGCGCGACTGGAGAGGAAATCGAGAGCGCCATCGTCCTTCTCAACGAGATCTCGACCCTGGCCGGAAAGACCCCGCCGGATCTGAAGCTCCCGCGCCTGGTCAGGGACCCGGACGACGACCTTATCCTCGCCTGCGTCGTCGCCGCTGAAGCCGATGTTCTGGTCACTGGGGACAAGGATCTTCTCGCGATCGGAGAACACGGAAGAACGAAGATCCTCGGCCCGCGCTCATTCGAGCTGGTCTTCGCCTAACCTGACTTATTCATAAAAACGCCCCCGTTTTTACGTGGCCTTCGCGAACCGGTTGCGGCGGGGGCAGCGAAAGTGGACAATAGGGCCTCAAAAAACTTAGAGAGGAGGTCCTCCATGAAGCCCATCACCCGCGTCATCGCAGCCGCCGCGCTCGCGATCGTGGCCGGCGCGTTCGCGTCGGATCAGAACCCGGCCGTCGACTGGGACATGGTCGCCAAGATCCGCGAAGAGGGACTCCAGCGCTCCCAGGTCATGGACATCGTCGGCTACATGACCGACGTCCTCGGCGCGCGCCTGACCCTGTCCGAGGGCATGAAGCGGGCCCAGGTGTGGGCCAAAGATAAAATGGAGAAGCTCGGGCTCGAGAACGTCGTGATCGAGCCGTTCATGGATTACGGGGCCGCCTGGGACAACGAATACTTCTCGCTCCACATGCTCGAGCCGGAGTACCAACCGATGGTGGGCTTCCCGCTGGCCTACACGTCCGGAACGAACGGCAAGGTCGTCTCGCCGGCGGTCATCGCTTCCGACATCCAGACGAAAAAGGACCTCGACCGCTACAGAGGCAAGCTCAAGGGCGCGACCGTTCTATCGACTCCGCCCTACCCCCTCGACATGGCCGCCTTGACCCAAGGCGTTTCGCGCCTGACCCCCGAGGAGCTGAAGCAGATGGAAGAGGCGGTCCTGCCGCGGCCCCAACGGAAACCGACTCCTCCCCCGCCGGCCAATCCCGACCTTCTCAGGGCTGAGGAGAGGATGGAGTTCTTCCGGGCCGAGGGGGCCGTCGCGGTCCTCCAGTGCGACGGCGGCCAGCTCGGCATGGTCCGCGGCTTCTCCCGGCCCGGCGCGAACGAGGACT
>DQHV01000007.1:3968-4156 GCA_003524335.1 Candidatus Aminicenantota bacterium
CGCATCCTCAAGGCCATCGGCGCGAAGCCGCGGCGGACGATCCGGGTCGCCTTCTGGGCCGGCGAGGAGCAGGGCATCCACGGCTCGCGCGAGTACGTCCACGCCCACTTCGGCAACCCGAGAGATCCCAAGGTCGGCGTCAAGCCGGACTACGAGAAGTTCTCGGTCTACTTCAACCAGGACTACGG
>DQHV01000007.1:4173-8059 GCA_003524335.1 Candidatus Aminicenantota bacterium
CTGATGAAGAACGCCGTGATCGAGGCGGCCCTCGCCTACCACGCGGCCATGGCCGACCAGCGCGTGCCGCGCAAGTCCTTGAAATAACAGCGATTTTACGATTGACACGTCTGCGGTCGCATGCTATCATGTGGCCCCTTTGTGGGGTGATCTTCACCCTTCAAATAAACCAATCAGGAGGTTCAATGGCATGGCGACACTAAAAGAGAAATTCTTCGCCAAGGTGGGCCCGATGAAGGATCGGGTCGGGAAGCTCAACAAGGAATTCGGCACGGTCAACGTCTCCAAGGTCGACGTCGGCCAGGTCATCGGCGGGGCCCGCGACATCATCTCGATGCTGTGGGACACGTCCCTTCTCGACAAGTTCGAAGGCATCCGCTTCCGCGGCTTTTCCATCCCCGAGCTCCGGGAGAAGCTGCCCAAGGCCCCCGGCGGCACGGAGCCCCTGCCCGAGGGCATCTTCTATCTCCTCCTCATCGGCGAGGTCCCGACCGCCGCCGACGTGGCCGAGATCACCGAGGAGTGGCAGAAGCGCAGCGTCCTGCCCCAGTACCTCATCGACACGATGAACGCGATCCCCAAGGACACGCATCCGATGACCCAGTTCTCCCTGGCCATCCTCCAGCTCCAGAGGGAGTCCATCTTCTCCCAGAAGTACAAAGAGAAGATGCCCAAGACCCAATACTGGGACGCGACGTACGAAGACGTCATGAACCTCATCGCCAAGCTCCCGAACATCGCCGCGTACATCTTCCGCCGGGCCTACTTCGGCGGCAAGCACATCGCTCCCGACCCGAAGCTCGACTGGGGCGGCAACCTGGCCCATATGCTCGGCGTCACCGACGATCCCGCGTTCAAGGAGCTCCTGCGGCTCTACCTCTGCATCCACAGCGACCACGAGGGCGGCAACGTGTCGGCCCACACGACCCACCTCGTCGGGTCGGCCCTCTCCGACGCCTACTACTCCCTGTCGGCCGGCATGAACGGCCTGGCCGGCCCGCTCCACGGCCTAGCCAACCAGGAAGTCCTGGCCTGGATCATGGACCTCATGAAGGAGCTCGGCGGCGTCCCGACCAAGGAGCAGATGGAAAAGTTCATGTGGGACACGCTCAACGGCGGACGGGTCATCCCCGGCTACGGCCACGCCGTCCTGCGCAAGACCGACCCCCGCTACATGGCCCAGCGCGAGTTCGCCCTCAAGCACATGCCGGACGACGACCTTTTCAAGATCGTCAGCCTCGTCTATGAGGTCGCGCCCGACGTCCTGACCAAGCACGGCAAGACCAAGAACCCGTGGCCCAACGTCGACGCCCACTCCGGCGTCCTCCTCTACCACTACGGGGCCAACCAGTTCGACTTCTACACCGTGTTCTTCGGCGTGTCGCGCGCCCTCGGCGTCCTGGCCCAGCTCGTCTGGGACCGCGCCCTCGGCCTGCCGATAGAGCGGCCGAAGTCCGTCACGACCGAGTGGCTGGAGAACTTCCTCAAGGAGAATCCTCCCGCCCCGGCCGCCAAGTAAGCGCTCCGCGCAGAACGATCGATCCGGGCCGCCGTCCCCACGGACGGCGGCCCTTTTTTATTGTCCCCGATTTTGTTATCATCCTCTTTCGAAAGGTGAGGAGGCGAACCATGGAACACAAGATCGGGCTCATCGGCTGCGGCACCGTCGGACAGGGTCTTCTCCGGATCCTGCACGAAAAGAAGGATCACCTCCGCGACGCCTTCGGCTTCGAGGCCAAGGTCGTGGCCATCGCCGACAAGCTCAAGGGCACGCTCCTCGCCCCCGACGGCATCGACATCCCGGCCGTCCTCGATCTCCTCGAGCGGGGCCGCGGCCTCGCCGACTATCCCAAGGCGACGCCCGACATGGTCGAGCCGCTCGATCCCCTGGACATGATCGAGCGCACGGACGCCGGCATTATCGCCGAGATGACCTACACCGACATCAAGACGGGCGAGCCGGCAACGGGCTACATCAAGAAGGCCCTCCGGCTCGGCAAGCATGTCGTCACCTCGAACAAGGGCCCGGCCGCGCTCCACTACCGCGAGATCCAGGACCTGGCCCGGACGAACGGCCTCCAGTTCCGCATCGAGGGGACTGTCATGAGCGGCACCCCGGTCTTCCACCTCGTCGAGTGCGGCCTCGCCGGCAACCGGATTAAGGAGGTCAAGGGCATCCTCAACGGGACGACCAACTTCATCCTGACCAAGATGGAAACCGAGGGCATGGACTACGGCGCCGCTCTGGCCATGGCCCAGAAGCTGGGCTACGCCGAGGCCGACCCGACGGCCGACGTCGAGGGTTTCGACGCCCTGGCCAAGATCGTCATCCTGTCCAACGTCCTTCTCGGCGGCTCTCTCAAGACGGCCGACGTCCCCTGCAAGGGGATCTCGGCGATCAGCAAAGCCGACGTCGAAGCGGCCAAAGCCCAGGGCTTCCGCTACAAGCTCATCGGCCACGCCAAGAGCGAGAACGGCGTCGTCACGGCGACCGTCTCCCCCCAAAAGCTCCCCCTGTCCGATCCGCTGGCCGGGGTCATGGGCGCCCAGAACGCCCTGAGCTTCGAGACCGACCTCATGGGCAAGGTCACCATCCAGGGGGCGGGNNGAATCGGAAACGATCTCGGAGGTCTAAAGACGGATTCGGATGCCGAAATGAAGACCGGCGCCGCTGAAATCGATCACGGCCTGCCGAGGCTCGCCCCCGGGCCTGTCGGGGGGTGAAGTCTGGACCGTGAGCAATCGCGGGGCGCCGGACAACGCCGGCACGACTTCATAATAGAGTATCCCCTGCTCGGTAAATAAGATCTCCTCATCTCTTTCGAATACGGTCGTGCCTCGCCAACCGCGGAATCGCGCATAGCGTCCGCATGCCTCAAGATAGAATAACAAATTATTCCGCAGCTCATACTCGAGGCCGATCCCTCCTTGGAAGCCGATGGGAGCCCTCTTGCGTTCGGCCTGAGTGGTAATCAAAATATAGCTCGGCCCCGGAAATGTTTCCTTTCTCCATTCCCCACTGTATAAAGATCTGTGAAAGTACGACAGTCCGGCATTCGCCATAATACCGAATTTGTTCTTCCTAAATAGGGTCAGATATGCGCCTGCTCGGATAGGGATGGCTCTCAGCACCGGCCGGGTCGAAACGAAAGCAGAATTGATGGACGGCACTGCTTCATCAAAACCTACCGGGGAATATCGAGAAACCTCAGCGTATCCGCCGCCGATGCCGATTCCGAGCCGCGGTGTGAGTTCAAAGATGATGTCGCCGCCGAGCTCATAACCGTTATGCGCGGCCCGATATCGGCCTACCTGAATGTCCCATCCCGTGCCGCCATAATCGATCCAAGCCTGGGTGCCAGGATTCAAGTCGCCGCCCGAGAAATGAGCCCATCCTCCCTGGATTTTCAGGCTTAACTTGCCCTCAGTAAAAGCCAGCCCGGGCAACGAGATCACGACAAGCGTGAAAACCGCAATCCTAAACCTAAGACCTTTCAAGAGATACCCTCCTTCTTGGTTGGTTTCACCATTCAATGACCTCCAGAGGAGGAGTAGAGTCCCCTGTCATGAAATTCCAGCCCTGTACATCGTCGTCAAATCCGTTCTCGTCATTGTCATTGCCATCACCCGGAATCTCATTGGGGTTCGTCCAAAGATTGGCTATGAGGTCCTCGTGATCAAGATCAACTCCCGTGTCTATGACCGCGACTACGATTTCCGAGTTCCCCGTTGATATGGTCCACGCTTCCTCGGCGTGGATATCGCGACCGCTGTATGAGGAATTGTGTAAACCCCATTGATAACTATAATGGGGGTCTCCGGTCTCAATGCGAGCCACGCCATTCTTTTCAACGTAATCGACACATGGATTGAGTCTCAAGCGGGC
>DQHV01000007.1:8087-8287 GCA_003524335.1 Candidatus Aminicenantota bacterium
GGGGCACAAAATCCTGAGAATCAGCGTTGGGGTGCAGCGTGCCCGTCGCGTTGGATCCAGAGCTAACGATAAGGATGACGGCGCAAAGAGAGAAGATCGAGAAGACTGCGAACACAGACTTTTTCATGTTTCCCCCTATTATGCATACATTTTCAGGGCTTTAGTGCCCCATCCTCTATTACGCATTGTCAGACTATGAA
>DQHV01000323.1:0-215 GCA_003524335.1 Candidatus Aminicenantota bacterium
TACCCGATGCGCAAGCACGGGATCGCCGACCGCCCGGCCAGGATCAACCTCTTCAACAAGATGGTCGAGTTCTGGACGAGAAACCTGTAAAGCAAGGAGGATCCCCGATGAACGACAAATACCGGCTCGGAATCCCCAGGCTGAAGGTCCTGTCAGACGGCGATATCGAGCGCATCCATCTTTCGACCCTGGAGGTGCTGCGGCGCACGGGCATC
>DQHV01000323.1:267-2405 GCA_003524335.1 Candidatus Aminicenantota bacterium
TTGAGCTTCCTGATGTGCTCCGGGATCGCCAGCGATGTCAACCCCAAGATCTCTGACCTCCACCATTTCGGGGCTATGGTCAGCCATACCGAAAAGCCGATCGTCTTCACAGCCTGGAGCTTCGACAACCTGAAGGCCATCGTCCAGATGGCCGAGGCGGTCGCCGGCGGCGCCAANNCCGGCCCGGTCACGATCGCCGGCGGTCTTGTCCAGGCCAATGCCGAGATGCTGGGTGGGTACGTGCTGGCCCATTCCATCCGGGAGGGAATGCCCTTCATCTACGGGGGCGGTGTTTTCCCCATCGACATGGCGACGGGCCTCCTGAGGTACGCCGCGCCCGAAAGCCTGCTGGCGACATCCGCCCTGACGGACCTGGCGCGCTACTACCGGCTTCCGATGTTCAGCTTTGCCGGCTGTTCCGACTCCAACATCTACGACGAACAGGCGGCCGTCGAAGGCGCCCTGTGGACACTGCTCTCCTCCTTGAACGGCGGGAACCTCGTCCATGACGTCGGGTATATAAACAATGGACTCACGACGTCCTACGAACAGCTCGTCGTTTCGAATGAAGTCATCTCCATGGTCAGGCGGATCACGGGAGGATTCGAGATAAACGAAGAGACCCTGGCCCTGGACCTCATCCACAAGGTGGGGCCCGGAGGCGAATACCTGACGAGCGAGCACACGCTCAAGCATTTCAAGGAAAACTGGTCTCCGCGGTTGTTCTCCAGGTCTTCCTACGAACGGTGGGTAAAGGAGGGGAAAAAAGACCTGTCGGTCCGGGCCAATGAGAAAGCCAAGGAGATCCTGAAAACCCATACGCCCAAGCCGCTCGAGAAGGGCCTCCTGACCGAGCTCGGCAAAATCATAAAATCCATGGACAAGTAACCGGCGGATTCGAATAAGGAGTCGAGAGACAATGCCAATCACAATAGACGCCCATTCGGATATTCTCAACGACATTCATCCGCGGCGGCTGCTGGGAGAAAAAGGAGTGTTGGAGAGACACTGGGTGCCCAAGATGAGGGAGGGCCAAATTGACATCCGGGTCGTGGCCATCTACACCGAGCCCCCGCTCCTCCCGGAGCTGGCTTTGCGCCGCGGGCTCGACCTCGTCGCCTCCCTCTACGAGGACATCGCCGAATCACCGAGCTGCGTTCTGTGCCGAACCTACGGTGAGATCCAGAGAGCGAAGGAGGCCGGAAAAATCGGGTTGATCCTGGGCCTGGAAGGGGCCGAGCCGTTGGGCACGGACATCCAGCTGCTGCGCATTTTCTACGAGCTCGGACTCCGGGTGCTGGGCCTTACCCACGCCCTCCGGACCTACCTGGCCGACGGCGCGTTTTTTTCTGTCCGGAAAACCGGCCAGCTGGGCGGCTTGACCGATGTCGGCGCCAGGTTCCTGGAGGAGGCCGAGAAGCTGGGCATCGTCGTCGATGTCTCCCATCTCAACGACCCCAGCTTCTGGGATGTCATTAAATTCGCCCGGGCGCCGGTCATCGCTTCGCACTCCAACTGCCGGGTCCTCCGCGACCATCTGCGGAACCTGACCGACGACCAGATCAAGGCCGTGGCCGACAGCGGAGGGGTGGTCGGAGTCAATGCCTGCAGCGTGTTCGTCAACCCGCCTGATTTGGAGCACCTCGTCGACCACATCGACCATATCGTCAAGGTCGGCGGCATCGAGCACGCCGGCCTGGGCCCGGATTTCGCCGATTATCTTCTCGTCTACATGACCGAGGTCGACAAAGCCTCCCTGCCTCTCGACGGGGTCATGCCCGTCCGGGGTTTGCCGGGAGACGAGGCGTTTCCGAAATTCGCCGAGGAATTGGCGAAACGGGGATACAAGCCCTCGGAAATCGACCTCATCATGGGGGAAAACTTCGGGCGCGTCTTCAAAGAAATCCTGAAACATTGAAATAAAGTGCCTAAGGAGAAACTCATGGACCTGNNATCTCAGCGAGTGTTCAGAAGGGCGATTCCGACCAGGTTAAGGTCTTGGTTGAGAAAGCCCTGGCCCAGGACCTGCCGGTGGACAAAGTCCTGAACAAGGGCCTTATCGCCGGGATGAACGTCATCGGCGAAAGATTCAAGGCCATGGATATCTTCATCCCCGAGGTCCTGGTCTCGGCCAGGGC
>DQHV01000323.1:2443-10834 GCA_003524335.1 Candidatus Aminicenantota bacterium
CACGACATCGGCAAGAACATCGTGGCCATGATGCTCCGCGGAGCCGGCTATGAAGTCATCGACCTGGGAGCCGACGTGCCAAAGGAAAAATTCCTTGAACACGTGAAGAAAGAAGGCGCGGACATAGTGGCGATGTCGGCCCTTCTGACGACGACGATGACCTACATGCGAGAGGTCGTCGAAGAGCTAGAGAAGGCGAAGTTAAAGTCAAAGGTCAAGGTCATCATCGGCGGAGCGCCCGTCAGCCAGGCCTATGCCGAGCGAATCAAGGCCGACGGATACGCGCCGGATGCGGCAGAGGCCGTCGACCTCCTCAAGCGGCTTTCCAGGAAATAGCCGCCGCCCGCACCGGACCATGGAAAAAGACGGCCTGCCCGAAGACCTGCGCAGGGAGAGATGGTTCGTCCTGGCCCTGATGGCCGTCCTGCTCTACGGCGTCTATTATGCCTACAACTCCGTCGTTCCGCTGGCCGACGCCATCATCCGGGAGTTCGGCATCAGCCGGGCGCAGTACGGCCTCCTCTTCAGCTACTACTCGATCCCCAATTTCATCATCGTCCTCATCGGCGGCATCCTCGTCGATAAGATCGGGATCCGGAAGGCCGGCCTTCTCTTCGCCACGCTGTGCACCGTTGGAATCGTGCTGACGGCGGCAGCTCCTGTCTTCAAGCTCATGCTCGCCGGCCGCCTCATCTACGGCATCGGCGCCGAGTCCCTCCTCATCGCCGAAATCAAGATCCTGGCCCGGTGGTTCAGGGGGAAAGAGCTGTCCTTCGCCTTCGGGCTGAACGTGACGGCCGTCCGCCTCTCCGATGTCTCCGCCCTCAACCTGGGCGCCCATCTCCCGGCCTGGACGGGCTCGATGAGGATGACCCTGTGGGTTCCGGCGATCGTCATGTTCATCGGCTATGCGGCGTTTCTCGCTTACTTGCGGCTGGACAGGAAAAGGGAAAAGGGATCGGTCCCTCGCGAAAAGAAAGAAACGGCCGATAAAATCGTCTTCCGCGACATCTTCAAGTACCCCGCCTCATTCTGGTACGTTTCCTTACTCTGCCTGGCGTTTTACTCCCTGGTCTTCCCCTTCGTCGCCTTCTCCAGCCTGTTCCTGCAGAAGAAGTTCGGGCTCTCGCCGGGCCAGGCCGGGTTCTACGGTTCCTTTGTCTACATGGCCACCGCTGTCATCACTCCTCTGTTTGGGCTGTTCCTGGACAGGGTGGGAAAACGGGCCACGATCATGCTGTTCGGATCCCTGATCATCGTCCCCTGCCATCTCAGCCTCGGGCTGACGAATTTCTCGCCGCTCCTCCCGATGATCGGGCTGGGCATCTCTTTCTCGCTCGTCGCCTCGGCTTTGTGGCCGTCGCTCCCCCTGTTGGTCGAAGAAAAACGTTTGGGCACCGCCTTCGGATTGACGACGCTCCTCCAGAACGCCGGGCTTACTATATTCCCCTGGGCGGCGGGAAAGCTCACCGACCTCTCGGGCGGAGACTACAAAAACAGCATGCTGATGTTCGCCGGACTGGGCGTCGTCTCTCTGATCCTGTCCCTGCTTCTGAGGATGTCCGCCAGAAAAGGTCCGTCGATGAAAATCGAGCTGCCCACCCGGCTCGCCCAAGCATAATATTGGGGACACCATATCAATTTCCTAGTTTCCTGCCTAGATTCGCCGAAATAGGGGATTACGTATACTGTCCCCGATTTCTTCTCCAATTTCCCTCTTTGGCAAAGAGGGGCCAGGGGAGATTTTATGAACAAAGTCTTGTTTGACTCCCTTTCCGGCCGGTGATATTCTTCCGCGCGCGGCCAGAGCGAATGCGGTCATGATCTGCCCGAACTGCGGTTTCGATAATCCCGAGGGCACCTCGTACTGCGGCAAATGCGGGACGAAGCACGGCGCCGCAGCCCCCGTCTCCGTCACAAAAACCATGGAGACTCCCACCCAAAGGCTACCCCGGGGGGTTGTTTTCGCCGGCCGCTACCAGATCATCGAAGAGCTCGGCAGAGGGGGGATGGGCGTTGTCTACAAAGCCGTCGACAACAAGCTCAAGCGCACCCTCGCCCTCAAGTTCCTTCCTTTCGAGTGGACCTATGACGCGCAGGCCAAAGAACGGTTTGTCCGCGAAGCCCAGGCCGCGGCCGCCCTGGACCATCCCAACATCTGTACGGTCCACGAGATCGATGAGGCTGAAGGCCGGATGTTTATCTCCATGGCCTTCGTCAAGGGCGAAACGCTGAAGACAAAAATCGAGCGCGGCCCTCTGAAGATCGACGAGGCCTTGGGCTTCGGAATGCAGGTTGCCGAAGGCTTGAGAGAAGCGCACAAGAAAGGAGTCATTCACCGGGACATCAAGAGCGCCAACATCATGGTGACTGAGCAAGGTCAGGCGAAGATCATGGATTTTGGATTGGCCAGAGTCAGAGGGGGAACTCTGGTAACAAAAGAGGGGATGACAATGGGGACGATAGCCTACATGTCCCCCGAACAGGCGAGAGGAGAAGAGGTCGATCAGCGTACAGACATCTGGTCATTCGGTGTGGTTCTTTATGAAATGTTCAGCGGTCAATTGCCTTTCAAGGGCGAGCATGATCAAGCTGTTGTGTATTCCATTTTAAATGAGCAGCCCAAGCCGGTCACTGATTTGCGCTCCAACATTCCGATGGCCTTGGAGCAAGTGGTGGGCAAGGCTCTAGAGAAAAACCGCGATGAGCGTTACCATCACATGGAGGAGCTGTTAGCTGATCTAAAAGCCATCGCCGAGGGTATAGAACCAGAAGGGATTAGGGCAAGACTGAGGAAGGCAAAGCTTCTTAAAAGAAAAAAGGCCATCCTTTATGCAATCCTGGCAAGTCTCCTCATTATCGTGACTGTCGTAGCGCTGAATCTTTTTACGGGACGTGCCGAAGCCATGGATTCGATTGCTGTTTTGCCGCTGGAGAATCTCTCCGGCGATCCCGATCAGGAATACTTCGTGGAGGGCATGCACGAAGAGCTGATCACGGAATTGTCAAAAATCAGAGCGCTCAAGGTGATTTCACGGCCGTCGGTGATGCGTTATAAGAAGTCAGATAAATCATTGACTGAAATTGCCAAAGAATTGAATGTCAAGGGGATCGTTGCCGGTTCAGCACTAAAAGAGGGAGGAATAGTTCGGATCTCTGTTCAGTTGATAGAAGCGGAGACCGAGCGGAATCTATGGGCTGAGAGGTACGACAAAGATTACCGGGATATCCTGATGCTTCATGGCGAAGTGGCTCTGGACATTGCCCAAGAAATCAGGATCGCGGTCACGCCGGCGGAGCAGACACGCCTGGCGAGTGCCCGTCCCGTGGACGCCGAAGCCCACGAACTGTATCTCAAAGGGAGATACTATTGGAACAAGTTCTCGCCCGAGTGGGCGGAAAAGTCGATCACTTATTATAACCAGGCTATTGAAAAAAACCGTACATACGCCCTTGCTTACGCTGCCCTGGCCGAATCTTATGTGATGCTTTCTACTGGTTTTGATATTCTTCCTGGCAAAGACACTCTGCCCAAAGCGAGGGAAGCGGCCTTAAAAGCCTTGGAGTTTGATCCGACCCTGGCCGATGCCCATGTGTCATTGGGACTTGTTGCGGCGTGCTATGACTGGGATCGTCAAGCAGCAAATAAACACTTTAAGAAAGCCCTCGAGCTAAACCCGAATTCCATAAGTGCACACCTACATATTGAGATTTACCTGTCTTTATTGGAAGGCAAGTATAAGGAAGGCATTGACCATCTCGAGCGTGCTCAAGAACTGGACCCTCTCAATCTTTTTGTCAAGACGCGCCTGGGATTCGTGTACTACTATTCGCGTGATTTCGACCGGGCCATCGATCAGTTCAAAGAGATCGTTGCCTTTGACCCGAACAACCCCTTGGGACACCTTGGGCTTATGGAAGTCTTTGGCAAAAAAGGTAGGTATGATCAGGCCATTGCAGAAGGAGAAAAACTCTTAGAATCAGGAATGCGTGCGGTTGCCGTGATTGGGGAACTGGGGGTCTGGTATGGCTTCGCCGGCAAAAAAGACAAGGCCCTCGAGCTTCTCTCTGAATTGAAAGCACGGTCCAGTCAGGGTTACGTGTCTTCTTTTTGGGTAGCTGCAATATACATGGGCCTTGGAGAGGTGAATAAAGCATTTGAGTGGTTTGAAAAGGCTTATGTCGAGCGTGATGGCAACTTAATCTTTATCACAGCGCCGACGCCCTTTGATGCGTGCAGCCCTGATCCAAGGTACAAGCAGTTGCTCAAAAAAATGGGTTTTGAGCATTTGTTTGAAAAAGTATATTCCTACAAGAGATAAGAAGTGGCTTTATAATATAATCGGAAAGACCAGCCGGGCATTACCAACGGTAAGAGAAGGTGGCGACGATGTTCCGGCGGAGGATATCGCCGCCAAATAGCTCGTAGTGCTTGTTATTGAGCAAATTGCTGACGTTTATACCGAGAGAGAATCCTTTTTTAAAACGGTAGTTGGCAATAAGATCGAAAAGGTCATACGATTGGACATGTCCCACAAAAATGCCGCCTCCCCATGGAAATTCATCCACCGATCTGTATCGCATTGATACGTCGATCCGATCGGAGACGCAGGTAACTCCGAAGTTGAAGCGATGCTCGGGCGTGTTGGGAATGATCGGGTCTGCTATAAGCTCCTCCCTGACAACAAAATCGAACCAGGAATAATTGAAATCAGCGCTCAGATATTTATTGAAGAAATATTTAAGGCCCAGCTCTACACCCTGGGTGTTGACCTTCCCCGCGTTCGTACACGAAACGACTGCGAAAATCGCAGAACGGTCTTCTAGACTGTTAGACATGACCGCATAAAGATCAGGGGGGAGGTTCTCTTCGAGTGTCCCGAGGATTGCGTTCTGAATCTCTGGAGAGAGAGCGGATGGAGGAGCGTATGGCCCATAACCAGGGTTGACGAGAGGTAACATATCTGTGACGAAGTTCTTGAGCTGGCTTTTGTAGTAATTAACGTCGAATATCAATTTGCGGGCGATGAGACCTGAGTAGCCTATCTCGTAGCTTGTTATCTCCTCAACGCTAAGATTCTTATTCCCGAGAGCGAGGACAGGTATGCTTTCAAAGCCCAAGCCCAGGTCCCTGCCGAACGCCGTGGAGAGTCCGTCTTCAATGGCAGAAAGATCAACGGGTGGGGCAGCAGGCGCCTTTAGAAAATATTGAGTGTAGTTCGGCGCCTGAAACGCTCGATTATAGGAGAGACGGAGCGAGTGGCTGGGATTGAGCTTATAAACCGCAGATACTTTTGGTGAGAACTGAGTTTTATGCAGTGAGCTGAAGTCCAAGCGCCCGGCGAAAACAACCTTTAGCCTTTCGGTGAAGTCATAATCGAGCTGGCCAAAGACGGCCTCCATGTGGTCATCTCTGGCCTCTGAAAAAAAGGTTTGAAGGCCCATCTTGTCAGCGGTGTCGCTTCCTTGCTGCCGCAAAGAGAAACCGCCAACAATCCTGCCCTTTCCCTTAGCGAAATTCGTGAACCCCTGGACCTCTCCATGCACCTTATACTGAGTATTGAACATGGGCGTACCTGAGCCCAGCGAAAACCCTTCCCAATCAGCCAGGTAACCGTACAAAAGTACGTTCCAATGCGAGGACCTGAAGTTCATTCTGAGTCTGGGTGCAAGTGCGCGAGTGCCCTGCAGCCGGCCGCTCGGTGAGAGGGCGGTTCCCCCCTTATAATCAAGTCCCCAGGTCTCAAATGTTAACACACTGCCGCCTGCAAAGTGCTTATCCAACCGGATTTTAGCGTGCCGGCGTTCGGTCTTTCCGAGCGGCAAAGGGACCATCTCCATCGGAAGGCCCTCATACTCTACAGTTTCGTTGCGTGACACGGAAAAGTCCTTGCTATCCAGGTAACCACCAAGGATTGAGAAATACCATCCCCGGCCTAACTCGCCCGCATAGCGAAGATCAAGGCGACTCATACCCAACTCACCTAAAGAGAATCGGACGATGCCGCCCTGAGTGTATCGAGGATCCTTAGAAGTTATATTGAGGACACCGTTGTACGCGCCTGCGCCATAAAGCGCCGACCCCGGGCCTCGAACCATTTCTATGGTGGCCAGGTCATCCATAAAAGTCGAGATGGCTTCCCATTGCGGGTAATCAACAGCGACGCCGCTTAACTCGGCACCGTCTATCAGAGTGAGCACACGGCGGTTGAAAAAGCTGTTAAAGCCGCGGGTATTGACGTTGAAATCGTAGAGTCCGCTCTGCGTTGAATCGACGCCGCTCAGCGCCTCCAGGATCTTGGGCAGCTGTCCGTGTGCAGATTCCCGTTCAATCTCTGTCTCCTCTACGACGCTCACCGCTGCGGGTGCATCGACAACACGTTCCGTACGGCGGGATGCCGCGTAGACCGTGATCGTATGGGATAGCGGGGCCTCCCATTCAACCTCTACGTCACATGCTGTTGTGTCGGTGGCTGTGACTGCAACGGCCTCCTTGGTGAGGGAGTTTTTTCCATGCGTGAAGGTGAGGGTGTACTTTCCAGGGGGGATGCGATTGAAAGAATAGACCCCATTTTTATCGGTTATCGTCGAAAGGGAAAGCTCCTCCAGGACGACATCGACTCCTTCAAGGGCGTATCCGGCTTTCCTCACCTGGCCCTGGATGCGGCCATGTTCCACGGCCTGGGAATAGATCGGAAATAAAAAAATGAACACCCCTAGTAAGACTCTTTTCCCCATCTTTTGTTTTACCTCTTTACCAAAATAGTGGAAATTCCAGGACTTGTTGGCCCGGGTGATGATCAGCACGGCGATGATCCCCATCAGAAACAGATACGAAGGTATCTTCAGAGTCTGCCACAGGATGACTCCGGCGGTCAGAAAGAACAGAAACACATAACCCGCCGGCCATAAGCGGCCTTCGTCTTTTTTGCTCATTTTACAATTCCTATAGAACCAATGGAAATGATAGTATTTTTAGCAAGCTGAAAAAGTCAAGCCTTTAAATAGCTTCTATTCGCACGGTGAATTAAAACTGAGACGGGACTGTNNAACGGGTTGATCACATCCGGCCAACGCCAGGGAGGGCGTTTCCACAAACTCCAGGCTACCAAAAGAGGATAGATGCCCAAAAGCGTGCCCAGAAGCACCCCGGGTATTAGGAAATTGGGGAAAGGGGAATGCTGCAGCATACTCAAGGGCAGCTGCATCAAATGCCCATCATGGGCAGCTACCAGAATAGCTCCACTGACCAACGCCCCTAGCCCCAGAAGAATTTGCAGGAGAATCAATATCCATACCAGCACCGGCCGAGTCTGAACGGTGCTTTTCATCAGGAAGCATGAATTATTTACGATAATTCCTCAATCAATGATTTCGCCTCTTTGAGGTCCGGCCTGTCAAAACCTTCCGTGAACCAGCCGTAAATGCTCTCGAGGAGCTTTTTGGCTTCGCTCCCTTTGCCCTGCTTTTTAAGCAGCCGGCCGAGGCTCACGGCCGTTCGCAGCTCAAACGATTTGGCCCCCTGCCGTCTGGCCACGTCCAGAGACTGTCGGAAGCAGGCTTCGGCCTCTTTTTCCATGGCGGCTCGGTCATTCATCTGCGCTTTCTTGAGCAGAAGCTCCCCCTTAAGACGATGCAGCTCCGCTTCATAATAACGTTCGCCTCCTCTCTCGACCTCCGCCAGCGCCTGGGACAAGAATCCCATCCCTTTTTCTATATCTCCCGCCATTCCGTAGGCCTCGGCAAGGCTGCCGAGCAGATCAGTCAGGGTAAATCGGACGCCGGTTGCCTGATAAAGGTCCAAGGCTTGATGAAGCTTGGCTATACCTTCTTCAACCCGGCCTTGACGGACGGAGACCCAGCCCAATTTGAATATGCCGACTCCGACCAAGAATAAAAAACCCTTTTCTTCTGCGAGCCTGGCCACCTCCGCGCCTCTTTCCTCGAGCGCTCCGACATCTCGACGGAGCAGATGAAATAAGCTATCCAAAGCAAGAGCGGCACCTAAGCTAAACGGGTGGCCAACCTCGCGGGCGACGATGAGCATTTTCCGACTTTGCTCAAGGGCCTGGTCCTGAAACCCTAAACACCATAAAACACTCGCCGTGCTGCACAGACTGATTAGGCCGGGGTCCTGTCCGTAGATGAAGGCCAAATGCGAGTGCTGCTGGGAGTTATAAAAAACATTCATCTGCTCAAGATGTTCCAAAGCGGACGGCCATTTTCCGATTATAAAGGAGAGAGTGCCATGCAGGGTATGGGTGACCGCCAGACTCAGTGCATCACCGGCCTTCTGAGACAGGTTCATCATTTGTTCGGTGAATTCAAGCGCCGCGTCATGTTCCGCACGCAGCCAATGATAATTGGCCAGAAAATAGAGCGCATAGATAA
>DQHV01000162.1 GCA_003524335.1 Candidatus Aminicenantota bacterium
ATGACCGCCAACCTGCTGGCCCACTGCGACCTGTTCGCCGCCGGGATCGGCCGGAGCGGGGCCTACAACCGGACCCTGACGCCCTTCGGATTCCAGTCCGAGCGCCGGACCCTCTGGGAAGCCCGGGACTCCTATATCAACATGTCACCGTTCATGCACGCCGAAAAAATCAACGAGCCCCTTCTGCTTATTCACGGTGAAGCGGATAATAATTCGGGGACGTTTCCGATCCAGTCCGAACGCCTCTTCGCCGCCCTCAAGGGGTTCGGAGGGACGGCCCGGCTGGTCATGCTCCCCAACGAGAGCCACGGCTACAGCGCCCGGGAGAGCATCCTTCATGTTCTGGCCGAGATGTTCGAATGGTTCGACAAATATGTAAAGAACAAGAAATAGCTAAAACGCCGGAAGGACCGCCAGGAGGAAGAAATGCATATTGCCAGAGGTTCCCAGTCCGGCCCGTGCTTCTTTGTCGCCCTTGTCTTTATTGTCATAAGCCTTTCCCCTATCCCCTCTCCCGCTCAGCAGCCGTACCGCATCCTGATCTCCAACGACGACGGGTTCCAGGCGCCCGGAATCAAAGCGCTTTTTAGCCGCCTTAAGTCGCTGGGTGAAGTGACGGTGGCCGCGCCGGCCGGCAATCAGAGCGGCGTCGGACACGCCCTCACCTTCGGGAGGCCGATGGCCGTCGAATCCTGGGAGGCCGAGGGAACACGATGGTTCGCCATCGCCGCGACACCGGCGACCTGCGTCCGGATGGCCCTCACCTCCCTTCTGCTTCAGCTTCCGGATGTTGTCGTCTCCGGGATCAACAAAGGCGAGAACGCGGGTGTCGGCACCTTCTCCTCAGGCACTGTAGCCTGTGCCCGCGAGGCGGCATACCGGGATATCCCCGCCATCGCCGTGTCCCAGGAGGAGGGAGCCCAGATGGATTACGCGGCGGCGGCCGAGTTCACCGCTCGACTGCTCCTCGAGGTGCGGAAAAGGGGCCTCCCACGGGGGTCATACCTAAATGTCAATTTTCCGGCCCGTCCCTCCGACCAAATCAAGGGAGTGCTCGTGACCCGACAGGACATGCGCCCGGCTGATGAACATTATGCGAGAAAGACTTCACCCGAAGGAAAGACGGAATATTGGTCTGTCTACCGGCCGCTCACGGGAGGAGATAAAAACACCGACACCTGGGCCTTGACCCAGGGGTATGTCTCCATAACGCCCATGTGGATTGACCAGACGTTTTCGAGCCTGAACGAAACCATCCTCAAATGGGACATTGTGAAGTCAAAGAAGTAAGCCCGGCGGCGGGGATTGATTTTTGTCCGGGTCATGATAGAATCCGGTGAAGTGGGTGGATTGAAACCATCCGGGGAGGCAGTACTAATGAAAAAATACCTTTTGGCTATCGGCATGGTGACAGTTTGTGTTTTATCGGGGCTGGTCACGGCCGGCCATCGCTCGGCCTTTGGCAGCAACGCTATCACCGTCCAGCAGGTCGAAGCTTTCGCCTACGTCTGTCTGCAGCAGAAGGGCCCGTTTGATAAGATCCAGGAAGCCATCGGCAGCCTGATTCAGGAGATGCAGGCTCAGAATGTCGTGCCTGNNGCTCATCCAGCCGCCGCTTCAGAAAAAGGAATGGAATTTTTCCCAGGTCGTGGTCAGTCTGCACCAGGGTCCCTATGAAAAGATCGGCGAGACGATCCAGAAAATGATGGAATGGATGGAGGCCAACGGCTATGCTCCGGCCGGTCCGTTCCTGGAGCGCTACATGGACATGAACCCCGAGGAGCTCAAGCCGGAGGAGCTGAAGACCGAGGTCTGGATCCCCTGTCAGAAAAAGACGGGATAGCGGCCCCGTCAAATCCAGCCAAGCTCGCTGAACTCAGTGAACCCCGGGTGGGCGATCCCCCAGTAAGCGAAGAGCAGCGCGCTCAGGAGAAAACCCATCAGGAAAAAAAGGGCGGCCGCATTATGCTCCCGGCGGCGGCGGCCCCGCGAGTAAATCCAGAGGCAGATCAAAGACATCAGGACGGCCGCCGGGAAGGTGAGGACTACGGTCTGTCCCTCGATGGCATTGACGGCATAGGAGAACCCGAAGCAGGCGGCCCCTGCACCCAGAAACGCCCGCTGAGCCCACGACAGCCGTGGCAAATGGACCCTGGTTCCCGCCAGGATGAGTCCAACGGCGATGATCAGGACTCCGCTGTCCCAGATAAAATGGCTGATCACCTCGTCATAGATATAAACGGACTGATGCAGGGCCGTATCTTCCTGCCCGCCGAGCAGGCGGTCGATGGCATTGGCCGATAGATGAAGCCCGTGGCCTTCAACATAGCAGATAAGGCCGAGGACCAAGACAGCGACTGACCATTTCGAGGACCGGGAGGAGGCCCGACCTTCTGTTTCCCCCGCCTTTCTCAATTTAAAAAAAACAGCCAGGGCTACGGGGATCACGGCCAGGGGAGTCAGGAAATCAAAGGCATCGCCCCGGCTCACCGGCCCGGCAAAGTGGCCGGGGATGAAGGCGGGCATAATTTGGAAAAACGCATAGACAAGACCGTACACCAAAAGCCAGCGACATATATCCATGGCGTTTCTTCTCACCTCTGGAATTTATAGCCGGACCAGGGGACGGTCAGGAGATGGCGGGGGCGGGCAGGGTCTTTCTCAACCTTGTGCCGCAGATTATGGATGAAGGTATCGACCGTCCTCGTCGTCGGGTACTTTTCATAACCCCAGACCTCATTCAGGATGGTATTCCTGTTGATCACCTCGCCCTCGCGGGAGACGAGCAGCTTCAGCAGGCCGAATTCCTTGGCCGTGAGGCGGAGGGCCTTTTTTCCTTTCGTTGCCGTCTGTGTTTTAAAATTGACCGAGACGTCCCCGAAGGAGGTCTCTTGGAGCTCGACGGGCTCCGGCCGGCTCCGGCGCAGTATGGCTG
>DQHV01000225.1:0-21452 GCA_003524335.1 Candidatus Aminicenantota bacterium
TGGTACGTGTCCCCGATTGATTCGAACGCCAAAGGGCGGATGTCCCGCAAGGGGCCTCCGCCCTTTTTTATTTCGGGGGGGGGAATAGTTCCCCTTTTTCTATCGAATAACTGTTTTCGCTTTCAGTCAGCCTCCCCTTCAATCGCCTTCCGCCTCATACCCCAATGCCCGGTAGCCGGCCAGCCTTTTCTTGAACATGCGCTCCAGCATCGGGACTTTGAGGTCGACGTAGTCGTAGATTCGCACCTCACGCTTGTTGTAGTGGAGGCGGTGAAGGCGGCCGGAATACTGGGCGAGGGTCCCTTTCCATGAGATCGGGAGAGTCAGGAAAAGGGTGTCTAGACGGGCGTCATCGAAGCCCTCGCCGAGGTAGCGGCCTGTCGCGATGAGCAGGCGCTCTTCGTCGTCGCCGATCGCCGTAAGCCGCTCCGCCAGCTCGTGTCTCTGTTTTTGCCCCAGCCCTCCCTTGAAAACGATGACGTTTTTCACGAGCGGCCCGAAGCGCTCCGCGAACATGTCAAGATGATTGCGGCGCTCGGTGATCAGTAGGGGCGAGCGCTTTTCGCCGGCGATGCACCGCATGACGTCTTCGAAGATCAGGTCGTTCCGGGCCTTGTCGCTTATGAGGAGGTTGTAGATTTCCTGGATGGCGGGTTTCTCGGGAGAGGTCCGGGGCAGGGCGAATCTCGTATGGCGCAGGACGACCTTATGACCGAACGGCTGGGCCTCGGTCCCCTGCTTCCCGCCGACGAGGAATCTCGCTGGCCCGCACTGCATGAAGATGATCGGATGATGGCCGTCCTTGCGGATCGCGGTCGCGGTGAGCCCGAGCACGTACCTGGCCCCGCACCGGCGCGCGACTTGTTCGAAGGACGCAGCCGGGATGTGATGGCATTCGTCGACGACGAGGTGGCCATAGCCCTGGACGACATCATCGACCACGCCCTTCCGGCACAGACTCTGGATGAGGGCGATGTCGACACGCCCGCTCGGCTTGCGCTTTCCTGAGCCGATGAGGCCGATGTCCGAGGGTGCGAGGCCGAGGAACTCCTTGAGCCGTGCGGCCCATTGATCGAGGAGCTGGCGGCGATNNGCGGCGATCATGCGGGCGGCAACCACGGTTTTCCCGAAGGCCGTAGCGGCGGCGAGGACGCCGGTGTCATACTTAAGAAGCGAGCCGACAGCTTGCTCCTGCTCGGGGCGGAGCGTGCCTGTGAAGCGGAGGGAAAGCGGAGGCGAGACCGGGGCGCCGGCGGTGCGTTGATCGCTGATGGTAACTTTGACGCCCAAGGAGGTGAGAAACGCGACCGCGTCCTCGAGGCACCCGCGCGGCAGGGCGATGTGGCGGACGTAGTCCTCCGTGCACGAGATAATCCGCGGCTTGCCGAACGTCGAGAGGCGCAAGGCCTGGGCCTTGTAGAACTCGGGGTTCTGGAACGAGGCGAGCCGGATGAGGCGCGATTGGAGGGCGGGGGTGAGGTCCTCCTTCTCGATGTAGATCATGTTGGCGAGGATGAGCGGAATCTCAGGCGGGAACGGACCGCGGAGGGCGCGGTCGACGTAACGGGAGCGGCGGGAGGGAAGCGCACGCCAGGGCTCGACCTCGTCTTCAGCGTCGTCGGTCGCGGGCAACCGAATGCCGATGACATTGCCTTTGCGCGCGGCTTCATCGACGAGGCGCTCGACTGTGGCGCGGGCTATGCGCTGGAGGGACGAGAGATAGGCCCACTGATCGGGGATGACCGCGCCGTTCTCGTCGATGAAGAGGCTGTTGCCGGCGGCGGCGGCGTGGTGTTGAAGCGGGAGGGCGATGAGATTGCCGAATCCCCCGTCGGGCATGGTGTCCTGGTTGGGAAAGAGCCGGTCATAAGAATCGAGGCCGATCTCGGGGCAAGAGTCGAGGGCCTCGGTGAGAAGGAGGCAGCCAAGGCGGCGAGCCATGGCGGCCGGGATCGGCTCGGAGAAAAAGATCCAGGCATGGGCGCCCTCGCCGGAGCGGGAGCGCTCGAAGGCTACGGGGACGCCGAGGCGGTTGCAGGCGTGGCGGAATGCGGAGATATCGGCGGGCCAGTGCGCCTCGTCGAAATCTGCGGCCAGGAACCAGCATGTCTCGTCGGAGAGGAGTGGATAGACGCCCATGACGAAATCGTGTTTGGAGGAGAGCGTAGGAGTGGAGGCATGGGAGGCGGCTGGGGCCACGGCGTCGGGAGATATGGCGCCTCGGACTTGACCGGAAGCGTGATGAGTATATACGCGGCCAGGAGGCTCGGTTCCGAAGAGGTGTCGGAAGACGGCGCGATCAGTGATGGGTACAAACTCCCTGGCGGCGCAGGCCGCGCACTTGATCTGCGGGCGACGGCAAAGACCCCGAATCCAGTCGTTTTTGCAGACGGGCTGGTAGCCGGACTTCCCGGTCTTCGAGCTTACCCAGCGCAGCGCATAAAGGTCTTCGCGCCCCCTGAAAAGGAAGCGGAAGAGGGCGATCTTATCAGGGAGTGGAGACGACGATATCACGGAACGAGCGGCGATAGAAGTGTCATCCGCCGGAAACAAGGTTGGCGCCGACATAAATGGCTTGGCTGTATCCTCCGCGACTCGCGTCGCTCTCGCTTGTCTGTCCCGCCGTAACCGCTCTATCTGCCCAAGGATATCTTCCCGCCTAGCCTCGAGCTCTTTGATCTGTTGTTCGAGATCTTGTAGTTGACGGTGGTCCTCTTTATCAGGCAATCAACGTCTCCGCCTCGGCCATAACGTTATGGGGGTTCGGGTCCCGACGTGGACGCTTTTGGATTCATATCCAGACATTCTTCGATTTGTATTCGATCCCCGATTTATCGAAGAACGCTTCAAGCTCAGCCTTCCGCGCGAACGGGATAATCACACATCCAGAGGTGAGCTTTTCGCCGCCCAGCTTCTGCAGCAGCCCTTGGTACCTATAGTTTTTAGCCGTCCTCGCGTAGAATTGCCGGTTAAACCTTGCCTTCCGCTTTTGGCTCAACGAGCTCAGTCGGAACGAATAGAGCCGATAAGGTTTTTGCTTGAGCAGGGCTGCCGCCGGAACCTCCTGGAATTCTCGAAGAAAAAGAAGGCGTCCCTCTTTCCAGACGTTCTGCAGTAGCCCCGAATCGGTCCGAGTCAACTCCCGTGACGTCCTTATCGTAGGCTGGATCCTCCTGCCGATCTTCTCCTCGAGCTCGATGATAACCTTATGGACTTTCTCGGTAGCCGCGCTCCTCGATACAAGTATGAAGAGATCGATGTCCGAACTTGCTCCGAAATCGCCTCGGGCATAGCTGCCGTAGACAAGGACCAGCCGGATCTCGGGAATGGCCGCCAGCGCCCTGGAAATGGCGTTAAACTTCGAGGTTGATCTTGTCGCCATATTGCTCTCGGAAAAAACTCAGAATGATCAGAAGATTGTCCATGACGGCCTTGGCTCGTTTTCCGTTGATTCCGTCGTAGCCTAGGTCGCCATAAGCGAACCAGAGTTTTCTCATGGCCTCGTTGACCTTCTTTGGGAATCGTTCGTTCGAAAACTTATGCCTTTCTTGATGGGTGCCGAAATGGAGACTCTCCGCCGCTGCACTCGCTTCGACGAGCTGCTCACATACCTTGGTTGCGAGGTCTCCCACAACCGAGTACTGCCTATTTTCAAAGGCTGTTCGTACGGCAGCAAGCTTTTCCTCGGCCATTTGCAGGTGCTTTTCCAGGTCTCCCATTTGGCGCCTCCCGGGCTCTTCGTTATTATAACGAAAACCTGCCCCGTTTGGTTATCTTTCGTTATAGTATCGAATTTCTCCCCTATTATAGCTTTATCCACTCGGGGGGAGCAAGCCGTTCGGTTGTGATAACCGTTGAAAGCATATAAGCGAGAAGTACGCCCAAGATAGGATCTTCCAGTAATTTTTGCGCCGGGGCCACACCCCCTTCCCATTCCGAACACGGAAGTTAAGCCCGTTCGTGCCGATGGTACTGCATGGGCAGCTGTGTGGGAGGGTAGTGTACGATAATGTTCGCAGATTTACATAAGGAGGAGGCCATCGTAAACTCTCTTCGAACGGCAATCCGAAAGAGAGGAGAAGTTTTACTACGATGGCCCAGCAGCATTGTAGGATACCCTTCGAGAAGGCGATTCGACGAGCTTATAATCAGCTCTATTGGGGGGGCTGATGAAAGTTGAAGCGTTGATCAGCGTTGAGCCTCCTAAATAAGTTCTATGGGGAGTTTCCGAATTCCGTCAAGTAACACGCGGGTTGCACGGCAGTCATCCTCGTTGTAATCGAGGATGCGCTGCCGATAGCCCGGATCATGCGTCTCAAACCAACGATGAAACCACTCAATCGATGCTGCCCCTGATGGGTGAGTATCTCGCCAGCTGAACCCTAGTTGTTTTGCTAGTGTCTTGATCGAGAAGTCCCTCGTCGGCCACTCGGTCGCCTTTAATACCACGTCATTATAAAGATCAACAGAGTGAGGTTGATTGAAAAGCGCTTCTATTTCGGCCTCGGCGCATACATTAGGATACTTCTGGCGGAGCTTCCGATACATCGTCCGTTCGTATTTTGAATAGTAGTAGATAGTAGAAGGCTGGGTTGCCAATATATAGTGCAAAGCCTCCGTAAATGCCATTTCCTCTGTTGCGGCTGTTGTCGCATCCGCAAAGAACGAAAAGTAGCGCTCGCTTTCATTGGCACCGCCTCGACGTTCGATGAAACCATGCAGGTAGCAGAGATCGCGCATAGGATCAACCTCAAGATCGAAAAACAGTTCTACATCTGCTTTTGGCAAATTTACAGGTTCACGAAGATACGGCTTCCCATCTCCTGCGGTCAACAACTTTGCCCGCGCGTGCAGCTTCTCGAGGGTCGGAGGTCCGATGCCTGCAAACACCGTCCTCCCCCCAGCGATAAAATCAGCCGGGTTTATCCTCGCGAGTTCGCGGATCGTGCCTATGCGGCTGATCAGCGCTTCGCGCTTTGAGCGCCCCAACTCTGGGATTAACGTGAGATCGTTTGCTTCCTCAAGATATTTGATGCAGGCGGTATACCATACACAGTTCTTGCAGGTGCCCGAGCCATAGGCCGGCAGAGTAATGATAGCGCGGCTCGTGATATCTCGCGCTTTGCCTAAGCAGTCTTTGTAGTCGTCCCAGAGCCGACGAGGATTCCTCTCGCCATAGAGCGCCATGAGGTCATATGGAACTTCTTTGCCACGGATGTCCCAGATAAATCCCCATCGGCGATCTGCACGTCCCAGCCGCTCCAAGATGTCCGTGTAGAGCGCGATTTGTACAGCATAATGCTTTTTGGGCCTACCCTCGCCCTCGTAGCCGCCTCCCTCTTCGCCTGCGCCTGATTTGATGTCGCCAGCAACGTAGCCCGCCGCTTCCTTGCGTAATAGGTCAGGATAACCAAGCAGGTCACCGTCGGCGATGCGACCGCCATATATAAGCTGCTCACCACGAACCATTGCCTCCAGAGTAAGCCGTTCCTTCTCAAGGCCGGAATGGACGGACAGATCAATAAAGGGCTCTCCAATGTTTGCGACAACTTGCTCCTCGTACGCTGTCCCATGTTCCCATAGGAGCTGTACGAACGGACTTGCCTTATCGCGCTCGGCCGGATTGGCGAACATATCCATTGCGACCCGATGCGGACAGGCAACCATATCATATAGCATTGAGCCGGTGATTATCGGCAATACGGGCGTACTAGCATTCACTACGCCACTCCTCCGTAAAATCACTCATCGCTTTGCCTCCCTGAATCAGACTTATCCTGTCCTCATAAGGCGTAATGTCACGCCGTCATCTTCCGGCGAAGCGCAAACGTGCTGATTTCTTGATATGGCCTTGGGTGTAGTAAGCGTCGGCCCAGGAATCGTCAGTCGCCAGGGGTTTCGCCTTTTTGAGCTTCAGCAGTTTCGCGTAATAGCGGAACCTATAATGCTCGTAGAAACGCAAGATCTCCAGGCCGTAACGATCGGCGAGATCGGTGTTGCCGCGGATGATCAAATAGTTCTCGTCATTGCCGTTGCTTGCCGGAACGCTAAGGTTGTGGCTTCCGCTGATGATAACGGGGTCGTCCGTGGTGAAGTTCGCGACGACGGCCTTGGTGTGGATCAGCAGATTGCCCCGCTGTCCCCTGAGGCCTTCCTTCACCCAGCCTTCGAGGCCGCTGGAGAGAAGAGCGGGGGCCGTGAACTCAGCGGTCCGGTCGGCATGGAATCCTGTGATCCGGCTGGCGGTATTCTGGATCCCGTATCGAAGCACCGGATCATTGGCGGAGCCCAGTAAGGCGTCCAGGATATCCTCGGGGAGCTTGAAGGCCGTCGCGAACAACACATCCTTGTCAGCCGCCTTGATGATCCTGACGAACTCGGCCAGGTCGGCCTTTCCCGTGCGCGGAGAGAACCCGACGAACAGATCCTGGGTGCGGTCTATCGGATTGTTCGCGTTGATCCACTTTCGGGTAGTGGCAACGTTCTCCGGATCGGCCCAGATGACCTCGAACAGCTCCAGATAGTGCGCCGCGACGGCCTTGTCATCCGTCTCGTGGACCACATTGGCCTGACGATAGACGCCGTTCTCCGTGAAATTCGTGCTGCCGCACAGGACGGCCTCGGGCACGCGCCGGCCAGCCGCATCGATCCGGCTGAGGACGATGAACTTGTCGTGGAAGATCTTCGAGGTGACCCTACCGCGCTTCCTGGCCGGGGGGATCTTCTTCAGGTTGGCCGCGTTGATCGCCGTTTGCTCGTCTCCCGCCTTCGCGTGATAGATGACGCGCACGTCGACGCCCAGCTTGTGGGCTTCGTTGACCGCGTCGACGATCGACTTCAGCTCGTATTCATAGATCGCGATATCCAAGGCCCATTTTGCGTTCTTGGTCCTGCCGATGAAGCGAAGAATGGCGCCGAGCAGGCCGTTCTCGAGCCACTTCCGGGGGCGGGATGGCCAGTCCTCGACGGGCAGGCCCCTTTCTTCCTGCAAGCGCTCGTCCAGATCGGAGAACTGGCGCCCGAAGGACTGACTCGCAGCCACGGCCCGATTGAAGCACACCCGGTGGTCCTTAGGCTGGCCGTCGTCTGCGCAGACATCGATCTCGAGGGATTCTCCCAGGGTTGGCTGATCGGCGTAGGCGAGATGCACGCGGTACTTGCAGGTCGTGCCGGGCGCGATGCTATAGTCGGCCCAGCGGAACTTCTGGAACGGAGCGGCGTTGCTGTGTGTTGCGCCCCACTGAGGGATCGTGTGGGCTTGACCGGGGAATGTCAGACTGTTCAACAGCCACCGCCAGCCCTTCGCGCCCTCATTCTGCTCGATGGCAAAGCCCAGAAAGTTAGACTTGCGTGCCTCGTCCAGATCCATGGCCAGCAGGACACCGTTGGTGCCCGCATACGCCTTCACGCGGAACGTATCGTCGGCATTCTTTTTGAGTTTACGCATCGTCCCTCCTCAGGATTCAACTTCGCTCGAATTCGGCCTCATAACTCCTCTGAATAGATGGATTATTGACCATCAACGCCGGAATGCGGCTTGGACATGTTGCGTCCTCCCTCAGAGAGCGAAAGTCATAAGGTCGGCCCGCACGTCGGCGGCGGGGCTCCAGTGCTTGATATATCTCTTGAACATGAAGTACGACGGTCCTCCTCCGCGCGGACAATCCAGGCTTTCCACCGCCCTGAGATATTCGGCCGGCCGGGCTTGATAGAGGAGCCGTTGGACCCGACCGGGAATGGGAAGGGGAGTGCTGTCCCAGCCGGCTTCGTCCGCTGTGAGAAGGCCCGCCTTTATGAGGGCGCAGAGCTGGAGAGGATGCTCGTGAGAGCGGCGGCCGCGGGCCAACGCGGCGATAAACAGGCCGCCAAATGTCGCCGCCAAAGTGAGATAGCTTCGAAGCAGACTGTCGCAGGNNTTGGCGCAGCCAGCCGTTGGTGGCCCCTTCGGGATCCTGGATGTTGCGCGCGAGAACGTGGCCGGCGGAGCTGCCCTCGATGAAGCCGAGAAGCTCGCTTTTGGCGGCCGCCGCTTTCCCCGCCTCGGTCTTCAGGCCGCGAACGTAGATGCTCCCGGCATCTCGAAAAACGATGGCGGCCTCATAGACGTCGGGGAATCCCTTGTGGGTGATCCCGATCCACGCCTTCCGTCCCGCCAGTTCGATGACCGCTGAGCCCCCAGCCAGATGACACAGGATATGCCAGGAGCCGTGGTNNTAAGAGCCACGACGAGTCATGACCCCCTCCATTAATAAAAAACCCATTTGACCCCGAAAAGTTCTCAGAGGCTCTCAAAATATTGCCCCGGGGCCAGGCTTGAACTCCCCCTTGTGACTGGGTATCATGGGGATAGAAACACGCCAGCCATGGGCTCCGATTTATGCCTGAGTCGAACGAGCGAATATTAGAGGCGATCGCGCCTCTGCTTAATTCCGAACTCAATATCCTCGGCCATTCCGCCCAGTCCACCGATCGCGATGATCTGCTTCAGGAGATCCAGCTGAGGATCTGGAAAGCCCTCAGGGACAAGAACGGCGAAATAGAATTTATGAGCGCATACGTAAAAAAGGTCGTTTTTTCGGTCTTTATTAATGAGGTCAATAGAATCCGTCGGGAAAAGGAGTTGATCAGCGTTGTGTCGCATAAATATCGCCTGGAGAACGCAGGCGAGGCGGATTGTCCTGGATCGGAGGACAATATGAGACAAAACGTCATCGATTCACTGGCCGAACTCGGGAAAACGAAGCAGCGCGTTATCCGCCTTCGCCTCCTGGGATTCACATTTGCCGAGATCGGCCTCATCTACCATTGGCGTCTCAGAAAGGTCTGCAGCCTTTATTATCGGGGCATAGGAGAGCTGAAGAATAAGCTGAACGCAAAGGGGATACAGTATGAAGACTAACCTGATCCAAATGTCGGAGTTCCTTCATTCGTCTCTGGCTGAGCGGAGGGTTGAACCGGCCGCAGGATGTCCGTCGCCGAACGACCTGGTAAAGCTCGTGATTCAGGGCTTGAGTAAGAGCTCCAGGGCGAAGATCATGATGCACGTCTCGAACTGTGCCAGCTGCGCGCAGGAGGTAAAATCCATCCTCCGCCTCTCCGGGGAGATCGACAAGCTCACGGGCAAGGTCGAGGCCATTCAGGGCTGCCCGCAACCCGAGGCTTTGGGAGAGCCGAGGCACGTCGCACGTCTGTTAAACAGGAGGGCCGCTGTTGCGGCGCTCGCCGGCTTGGCCGGGGTAGCATTCATCACGCTGGCTGTTATCAAGCTGGCGGATCGGCCAATATTGCGCGGCGCGGCGGGCCCCCAGATCCGGTTGCTCAGCCCAAAACAGGTCGTTCTGCCTTCCGTAAGCGAGATCCGGTTCAGATGGAAGGCCGTTCCCAAGGCCAAGGGATATATTGTGGAGCTCTTTGATAAGTCCTTGGCGAGGATTTGGCGGAGCGGCACGATTCCCGACACCGGGATCGATCTTCCGGCCGAAGCTCAGGGCTCCGTTCATGCGGGAGAGACATACTTCTGGAGGGTCACCGCGGTCTTTGATGAAGACAGTGAGCGGGCTTCGAGACTAGCCGAGTTCTCGATCCGAAGATAGACCTCTAGAATCGCCCCGTCAGCGTGAAGGACGCCCAGAAGTAGGGATGGGCGAACTTCGTCCCTCTCATTGCCTTTTTTGCGGCACGGAGAGCCTCGGCTTTCCCGTCGCCGCGAAAATACGCATCATAAAAGAACTTCATGAACAGCGCGCAAGAGTCGTCATGGACAGGCCATAATGTCGATAGAACGGACTTTGCTCCCATATAGAAAAATACCCTGGGGAGGCCGAGGTTTCCTTCGTTCATAATGATGGCGCCCCTCCCTGTTTGACAGGCCGATAGGACCACCAGGTCCGCGTTCGTCCGCAAGTCGTACATTTCTGAGACCTGCAGGTATCCGTCCTCCCGGTCGTCGACTTCGGGCGACATGAGAAGGGCCGACCGCAGAGGATAGCTGTCGTCCGAGAAAGCATGGCAAGCCAGGTGGATCAGCCGATAAGCTTTTAGATCCAGAGCCTTCAGCACTGTCTCTGTGGCTCCTCGATCCTGATAAGCGTCGATTCTGCCCGGCGCGAGCCTTTTCTTCAGGTCGGCGAGCTCGCCCTTGACATGCGGGAGCGATTCGACCGCGAATCCCTGTCTTTCATAAATGTCGTCGAGCACGGCGGCGGGGGAGAGAGGGGCCGATCCTCCATCGAGGCGAGGCGGCTTCGGGTAATTTGACACCCCAAAAGCGAGCGCGTCCTTGGAATACCTGTCCTCTTGCTGTGTTCCGACAGGATCAAGAGAGGAAGCGGAGGGCGCGTAAGAGACGGCGAATCGGTCATGGACGTATTCCGGAGTCCCGGCCTTGGTGCCAGGCAAGACCAATGACTCGAACGGCAACCGGAACAGAATGCCGTCAGGAACGACGATCAATCGATTTACCCGTGCGGGAAGGAAAGGCTCGACCGGCGCAAGCAGGATCTGGTAGAGACGCTGTGCCGCGGGGAGCCCCTTGGCCGCCGGGATCGAAGGATCCTCGAGGAAACTAAGATAGCCCGTCAGCGAGTCATCGAAGATCATGCGCGGGGGGCAATTCGATAAGATGAAAGGAATCTTTACAGATACAGAAGAGCATAGAGCCCGTTTCCCCCATAAGATATTCGAGGATAGCGGTCCGGTCGTCCAGGATCTGGCCCTGTATGAGGTTCAGGGAAACCGGAATGGGCGGCCTGGCCGGAGGATTCTCCGCTCCATACCGATCGAAGACCGCGGCGTCCAGCAAATCGTCGATTTGGCCGATCCTCACCGCCAGCCGTTCCCGCTCGTCGCCCCCGAGGTTTCCTTGGGCGAGCATTCTGAGGAGCCTTATCCGCTCTTGGCTAAGCTTTACCTCCTCGAGTCCTGCTGACGGCTGTTCCAGGCTTCGCGGACTCATGGACAGTTTGTCGCGTAACTCCAGATACGACCTGGCCCTCAAGTACTCGGATAGACGGAATATTTCGCGATCGTAAACGGGGTTGCCTTCCGTCCCGGATAGCTTGAGATAGAGACGGATCAGCGCTTTAAAGGGCTCGCGGCTCTTGCCGATGAAATCCGCTCGATGGATATCATTGTCGATACCCGAGAAACCTTCGCCAACGATCTTGAGCGCGATGCTATATGAGTCGATGGCCTTGCCGAAATCCCCGTGCGCTTCCGCGCAACGGCCGAGGCCGTAAGCGGCACTCATCGCCAGGAGCGGGTTGTTGGTCCGCCGGGATATGGAATCTGTTTCCTCGAAGTATCGTTCGGCCTCAATTATCATGCCAGTCTGTAGCGACGTTTCGCCCAAATACGAGAGGATCTTCCCGGTCGTCAGGGCAGAATCCCGCTTTTCTCTAGCTTCCTTGAGGGCGGGGATGAGGATCCTTCGTGCCTCCTCCAGGCGACCTTGGTTGATATAAACGCCGGCCATCCCGGCGAACGCTTCTAATCGGAGAGAGCCGCCTCCTTGAGGACGGCCTTGATCGAGATAGGAAGAAAAGCATTCCAAGGCCTTTTGCCGGTGATCCTTTGACTGCGAACGCTTTCCCAAATCTGCGAACAGATAGCCGAGATTGACCAGAAGGGAAGGTTCGAAAATACGCGCCGAATTCTCAGATATACGTGAAGCGGCCTTTACCATATACTCTTTCCCTTTAACGTAATCCCCGAGCGCACCGTAGATTCCTGCGATGTTATTCAAGCATGTGATCAAGTCCCCCTCTGACCCTCCGGCTTCCAGATAATGTAAAGCCCTAAGGTAGTAACAAAGCGCTCCAGAAAAACTATTTTCTATAGCATAATAAGTGCCGATCCTTTTCGCGGTCCGGGAGGCTTCAACCCTGTAATTGAGGGCTTCAGCCAGTGTTAGCGCTTGGAGACTGAGGTCCAGATATCTCCTCCGCTCTCTTCTGGAATTCAGATAGCTAAAACTCCAGGCTCCCACAATCTCGAGCTGATAGTGCTGGCTTTTTATCGCTCCAGCGAGCCGGGCGGCTTCGTCGAAATACGAAGAGGATCCCTCGATGTCGCCCAATGATCGCAAATCGAGTGCCCTGATATACTTCTGCTGTATGGCCAGTTCTTTTCTGAAAGAGTTGGCTTCGGCCGAAAGGCCTTGCTTAAGAGCCCAGTCGAGTGCGGCCTGAGTAATCTCAATAGCCTCTTCCGTTCGCTCCGCATACAAGAGGAGATGGCCGAGCGAGTGGAGAATGCTAGCGCGTTCCGCGTTCCCTATGGCGGGTCTGGCTAGCCTACCTTTTAAAATGGTAACGGCCTCGCCATAGGCACCTTCTTCCGCGAGGGCTGTTGCGTCGACTGAGGCCGTGGCTTTATCCTCGGGAATAGAAACCCCGCTGACGTCCTTTAGGGGGACCTGAAGGCCGGAGCCGACTATGGCCAGGGCGATGAGGGTCGAAGCCTTTAGTTTCCAGCTAGTTGGTCCCATGGCTCCTCTTGACCGGGGTCGGCTACCTCGATCATCATAAGCGAAAGCTTGGAAGCTCATCAAGTGATGAGAAAAAAGTGCCCAAAAACGGGTTCTTATCGTTAGGAGGAGAAAATGCATCAAAAAAATAAAAGGTGGACGGGAGGGTTGATCCTATTCAGCGCGATCCTTCTGGGGCTCAGTCTTGGCGCTCAAAGAACGGGTCTGCCGTCTGATAAAGACGGAACGTATATCGAGGTCCATGGGCCGAATATCGCCTACGTCCCACAAACGGCCAAATACGTGAAGTACGATGGGAAGATCAAGAAAATAGTGAAGTTCACTGAGACAATAAGCGCTGGCGAAGAAGAATGTCAATGCCCGAAATGCTGCAAGGGCTATTGCTATGTCATCATTTATACAGACATTCTCCTCCCGGGAGGACCTTTAAGAACGCTCTTTATCCTGTGGGTTGACTGCTGACCCGGTTTTCGCTCCGGATCGCCGGCCTTTTGAGGCCTTAGAAGATCTTAATATTAGCGTGAACGCGCCCTCCGGCTCATCAAGACCCGCCTGAAGCTCACGGGCGGGGCTATGTCGATCAGGCCCAGGCCCTTCCTGACGGGCCGTCACGCCGCCGCTTTCGGAACGGCCTTCCCGACCCGCTGCTCGACGATGGCGTTGGCGATCTTCGCCCCCGCGGATTCGACCAGGTCCTCGATCCCCTTCGCGGCGCCGATGATGCCTCCCAGGGCCCGGGCCGTGGGGGCGGACCGCAGATCGCCTGAATCGGCCGGCCCGGCGTCAGCGGACGATGATGAAGACGGCGGAGAAAACCAAAGCCAGCAGATAAGAGACGACGCAGGGATAATACAGGGGCCCGATCCGTCCCGTCTCTTTGGTGGTCAGCTGCTTGTACTGGCTGACGTACTCGAAGAAAAGAATGCGGAGCAGGAAATAGTGGATACCCAGAGTCCGGTTCATGACGTCCGTCCCGGCCCTGGCACCCGTCCTGCTGACGCGCCGAGGAGTCAGTCGGTCCCGTAGAAGTGAGGATGGAGGTCTGGTTCGGGGATGAAACGGAGGGCCTGACGGTAGATCGCCTGGATCGTTCCGGGGGTCAGCTCCCGATGGATAGGGACCGTCAGGATCTGGGATGAAAATGCCCCGGACGGGAGAGAGGCTCGGATTGACTTCGCCGCATACCTGACCTATCCTTCCGGAAAGGGAGGGGAGCAGAAATGACCTGCCGGCGATGCAAGACCGAAAACCCCGACGACTCCAGGTATTGCTCAAGATGCGGAGCGCTCCTGCCGCGACCGACCGCTCTCCGTAAAAAGGCCGTTCCCTGGTACGCATGGGCCGGCGCCGCGGGCGTCGTCCTCCTCGCCGCCGCCTATATCATTCTCCCCGGCCTTCGTCCGGGCTCTCGCGCCGCTGAGCCGGCGGCAACAGGAGCCGAATCCGTCCTTCCGGACGCGGCTCGCCCGGCCGCCCTTGAATCCGGGGCGGCTTCCTCGAGCCTGGCGCTTGTCGCCGGACGCTTCGCGCTCGAAGGCTCAGGCCCGGGCATCCCGGCCTCCCTCGAGAGCGCGTTCGTCGACGGCTCATGGGCGGCTCTGCCTCTCTGGACGTTTCTGGGTGGCCGAAGCCCCCGCCTCTCGAGCCCCGGCCCGGGCGGCGTCGAGCCGGACTGGGTGGATTGGCGGGGGGGAGAGCCCGTCGTGCTCTGCCGGTTCGCATTCGGCGAGGACCTGAGGACCCCGGAACTCGCGCCCTTCGACGAGTCCGTCGTCCTCGAATGGCGGCCTCTGAGCGGCGAGAGGACCTCCTTGGCCATCGAGACCGGGCCGCTTCGCTTCGTCGGGGCCTATCGGACGTTCGCCGTTTTCAGCGAGGTCGACGCGCCCGGCGTCCTTGTCCAAAAGGGCCGCGTCGTCGGCTGGACGTTCGGGCAAGGCCTGGCGTCAGGATATCTCTGGGCTCCGTCCGATGGTTCGGGCCCGAAGCCCGCCCTGCCGGCGGGCGATCTGGCCGGCACGTTGCTCGTCCACGGACGCGAAACCGCTTTCGTCCGGGCCATGTCCATGTCCGAGGACATCCCGGTCGACCTGCGCATGGCCGCCTTCGTCTCCGGCTATCGCGAGGCCGCTCTTCTTTCCCCCGATGATCTGCCGCTCCACCTGAAACCGGCCCAGGTCGCGGGGCGAGTTTCGTCGCTGGCCTCCTCGATGATCCGGCAAGGGCTGGCCGCGGAGGTCGCGAGGCTTCTTGATCCGAAGATCCTCATCGCCGCGGGGGACACCGGGCTCATCAAAGCCGCGGCCATGGCCTCGAACGAAGCCCGCGGCTTTGACTCCGTTAGACGCCTGCTCGCCGACCTCGGCAGAGGTTCCGCTTTCGAGAGTGCCGCGTCCCGCCAAGAGCTCCAAGCGCTCGAGGTCGAGCTGGCCAAGGCCTCGCTTCATAAGATCCTCAACGAGCGCGGCTACGGAGGGCTCGAGATATTCGAGGAGGCTCGCCGCCTCGCTCCCGACGACCTCGAGCTTCACCTCCTCGGGGTCGAGGTCGCCGTCCTCGAAAAGAAGTGGATGGACGCCCAAGACCTTCTCCGGGCCAAGCAATACCCGGGGGCCCTGTCGGACAAGGCCCGCACTCTCGAGCGTCTTGTCGAAGAAGGGCGTCGCGAGGAGGACTCGGCCACGATCCGCTTCAATCCGGGCGACAGGCTCATCCCGGTCTACGCCATTATCAATAAGAAGCTGCGGCAGAAGTTCTACATCGACACGGGCGCGACGACGACCATCGTGCCGTCCTCGGTCTTGGACCCGCTCGGAATCAAGATCGACTCCTCGACGCCCACGGTCATCCTGCAGGGCGTCGCCGGCGCCGACATGGGTTTTCAGGTCCGGCTCGATTCGATCGAGATCGAGAGGCAGACGGTCTTTGATATCCGCGCCGTCGTCTATGACCTGGGCTCTGGCGACGAGGCGGGCTTGCTCGGCAACGATTTTCTCCAGCACTTCCAGGTCGACCTCGACAGCATCAAGGGCATCCTCAAGCTCAGGAAAAAGTGAGCGGGGACGTCACCTGACGAAGCGCAGGACCCTCTCGAAGACGCTCGCGGCGATCCTTTCGGCGAGCTTGCCGACCAGGCTTGCCTGGAGCTCTTCCTCGGCCCGGAGCCACCCTTCTTTGTCGAACAGCGTCCGCTCTTCCCTCGACAGCTCGAGCGTGGTGTAGTCCCCGTCATAATAGGCGCGCCGGAATTGTGCGGAGGCCGCGGCGGTGACCGTTTCCTCGTCCACGACCCTTCTCGAAGCGGGATCGATGATCCGGTACATGACCTCGCCGGCCAGCTTGACGGTATACCTTTTTTCCGTATATGCGTCGGCCTTCGACCTGTCCTTACGGAGAAAGGCCTTCCGCGGCGTCTCTTCCGGAACGCCGTCTTCCTGCAAATAGGATTCGATCCAGCCCACCACGACGAAGTCCGCATTCAAGGCCAATCCGACCAGCGTCGCGGTCTGGGAAGTAATCTCGCCGCTCCTGACCCGGAGGCGGGTCAACTCCCGGTGGATCGCCCCGCGATCGATCGGTCCGACAAAGGGGACGGGGGCGTCCATATGCTCATACAGGAGAGTGTCGTAGAGGCGGCCCTCGATCCCTCGAGGCGCCCTGTTTCCGGCTCCAGGATCGGCCCAGAAGGGGAGGACGGCGACCGTCTTCGTCCCGGCTTCCAGGGCGGCTTTTTGGATCGCCCGGCCCTCCGCGCCCGGCCTGCTGTCGGGGCCAAGGATCTCCATAGCGCTTTGCGCGTGCCCGAAGGCCGACCGGAAGGACCCTCTCGCCATGTCCTGTTCGGCCCACTGGATGAAGACTTCACCCCTGGCTTCATCCACCTGGCGTCTCTGGTCCGGGGATAGAGGATACGGGAGCATCCGGTCGTATCTTCGGAGGGCTTCGGGCCAATTCCCCGCCTTCTCCAGGTCCTCGCCCTGTCGGAAAAGAGACGTGACGGCGGCGTCGATCATATCCCGGCGGAAGTCCGCGTAGCTTTCCGGCACGGCGAGCGTGACCCCCACCTGGCTCGTCCGGCCCCTCAAGCTGTCGATGCGGGCGATCGCTTCAGCGGCGTTTTCAAAGAGGCCGTCCGCCTCATCGGCTTGGGCCCGGGCCAGGTAGTCCTCCACCAGGCGGGAGCCCACATCGGCCAGCCGTTGCCTGGCGTCCTCCATGCTCGGATCCTTGGCCAGGACGGTGATATAGCGCTGGGCCGCCTCTTCCAGCCGGCCCTTGCTTTCGAGCTCCTGGCCCTTCTTGTACCGCTTCTCGACGCTGGCACAGCCGACGAGGGCCATGAGAAGAAACACGCAAACGATCGTGCTGAATGGTCTTGGCTTCATGACTTCTTTTTTAGCGGGATGGCTCGGAGCTGAAGCTTGTAGTTCAAGGGCAGGGCGTAGAACGCGCTTTCGGCCCTGACCCAGGACGTTTGGCGGCCGATCCGGTTGCTGCCGTAGGCGATCCAGCAATATCCCTCCTCGCCCCAGTCCTCGTCCCAGGAATTCTTCATCAGCCAGGCGCCGCGGTCGTCGTCCCATCCGACCAGCACGACGGCGTGACCGCCGCCGCTGGTGTCGGAGGCGACCTCCTCGCTGTAGACGCCTTCGGCGTAGGCGTAAAAATTATCGGAAACGATCCTCATGCGCGTGGCCACCGGGCCGTAGGTGCAGATCGCCTGTTTGATCTGCTGGGTGGTAGGGTGCTCGACGGACGGGTCGACGAACCCCCAGGCCAGGGCGTCGAGCGGCGTCGCCGGGCTGGTGCAGCCCTGGTTCGTCGCCGTGTAGGGGGTGGTCGCCTCGGAGACGTTCCCCTCCCGGACCATATGCTCCAGGGCCTTGGCTGCCAGCCCCCCGCTGCAGCTGCCCGCGTCCTCTCCGGCGTCCGTCTGGGCGCAGTCATTGATGTACTGCTCGGAGATGTCGAGCGTGACGCCGTTGCGCAGGAGGCAGCTGGCCTCGTATGCCCCGGCGGCGGCGAACGCCCAGCAATTGTTGCAGTCCTGCTCCTGGACCGGAGTGACTTTCCCCAGGTCGCGCCAGTTGAAGGCTTTATATGTGGCCGAACAAACGGGCAGACGAAGTTCCGGCAGTTTCGCCCTCAGCGCGGGATTGGCCTTGAGGGCAACCGTCCTCGCTTCGAGGTCGATGTTGAGCAGTTTGACCGAGCGCTCGTTGACCGCCCTTCTCCAGGCCGGGGTGAGCTTCGGGTCGTCGACGTCGCCCAACAGTTTCGTCTTCGGCTTGTCAAGAGCCTTGGTGTAGCCGACTTTATAGCGCAGCCCCTTCTGCTGGATCTCCTTCCGCATCGAGGCCAGGGCCTGCTTGATCGCGGGCGGAGCGCTGAGCTCCCGGAGCCTCAAACGCTCTTTTTGAGATTGAACCTGAGTCTGGCCCGGCGCGGAGAGCGCCGCCGCAGTTATGATGCCGAGGGCCAGGAAGCACAGAAAGACCTTTTGCCAGCGTTTTGACATGGATCCCTCCTTCTGGATGCCTTTGTCCCGACATTAGCCCCGAGAGGGACAGTTTGTCAATCCCCCGAGTTCTTGACACGTGGCCGGGGCGGGGATATCCTCTTTTTCGGATCATCTCCCATTTCCGGGGAGAAGAACCTTTTTTTCTGCGAATGAAAACAACAGCCAAGTATTCTTTACTGACCTGTTTCGGGGTTGCGATGGGATATCTTGAAGCCGTGGTCGTCGTCTATATACGGAAAATACTGAGTATCGGAGAAGTTGTTGATCAAACGAAATGGCTGATCGACCGCGTCCCGGCGGATTGGATACGGATTGAAATATCCCGTGAAGCTTCCACGATTATCATGCTGGTCACCCTAGCCCTTTTGATCGAGAAAAATAGATGGCTGCGTCTATCCGTATTCTTATGGGTTTTCGCCATATGGGATATTTTTTATTATGTGTCTTTGAGAATATTGGCCGGCTGGCCGAAATCGCTGGCGACCCTCGATTGTTTATTCCTGATACCCGTTCCATGGATCGCTCCTGTCTGGGTTCCGCTTCTGGTGATGACGATTTTTCTGATAGCTTCAATTTGGATATTGCGTAAGAAACCGGGCGCAGAAAAAGGCTCCGCGGGAAAGGGGGGACAGATCTGAAGGGGTTAAGATTCATAAAGAGCTTCGGCCAGAATGGGGAGCGCGGGCGAGAACGGGCATCTCTACTGCCACCAGGAAAAGGAAAGCGGATTCCACGAGCTGGCGGCTTATAAGATGATATGGAAATAGGACGCGGGGCCTGATTCAGGCTTGAGCGAGGGGNNTCGGGCTCGCCCAACAGGTCATCGACAATCCCGAAAAGCCCCCGAGCCCGCAGGCGGGCCGCGTGATCCGGCTCAAGGAGGTCGCCAGGGTTTCCGAGGAGCCCGGCAAGTTCTTCTTTGAGCAGCCCTGGGACCTGTTCGCGGGCAAGGACGGCTCGATCTATGTCCAGGAGCCGAGAAAGCTCTACAAGTTCGATGCCGACTGCAAGTTTGTCAGGAACCTCCTCAAATGGGGGGAGGGACCCGGAGAGCTCAGCGGCAATCTGACGGACGTCCTCATCCGGGATAGCGAGATCCTCCTCTATTCCTCGAATATCTATAAGCTCCTCCGCCTCGACTTCGACGGAAAGCTCCTTGGAGAAACGCGGTTCATCGCCGGATTCAGCCGCCTCCTGGGATTCCAGGGGGGGCGCTACGCCGTCATGCGGTTTGAACGAAAAGACGTTCCCCGGGTAAATGGGATCGTCGAGCAAGGTTATCGGCTGGCCTTCATCTCGGGCGACGGCGACGTCGTCAACACCCCCCATGTCCTTTCTCTGACCAATGCCCAGTTCTCTCGGACGATCGGGGGCCGGTCGACCGGGGGAACAAGCTCGATATCCCGATTCATGCCCTTGCCCGTCGACGATCGCTTCGTGTTCCTCTTCCACACCCCCGAGTACTTGATCCGGGTCATCGATCTCGAGAAAGGGGCCCTCGCCCTGACCTTCCGGAGGAAATACGGGCGGGTCGAATATGAGCATGCGGCTCCCAAGAACATGCCCGACTATCCCTTCCCGAAATACCACAATGACCTGTGCCGCCTCTTGTGGCACGACGGGCGGCTCTGGGCCGTGACTTCGACGTTCGACAAGGCCAAGGGCCTTCTGGTGGACGTCTTCAGCCGGGACGGACAGTACCTGGATAATTTCTATCTGCCGCTCCTGAAGATCCGGCGAAACAACCCCCAATATTACGTCCCGATGGTCGTATGGGGCGATTATCTCTATGTCCTAGAACCGGACGAAGAGGACATCATCTCGCTCGTAAAATACGAAATCATCTATTCCGGGACGGCGCCGCCCGGTTGACGAGTTGCTGACGCTGACGAAAGGCCCTGATCCAGCCCTTGCCGACTTGACATCCGACGACGCTGCGGGCTATCGTCCCTCCGGATTCCTCACGGAGGCAAACGATGCGACCTTTCCCGATCTTAGGGGCGGCCGTCCTTTTGGCCGCGGCCGGCGCGACGGCGCCGGCTCTTCAGGAGCCGCGCGCGGCATCGCTGTTCGCGTCGCGGCTTGACCTCGCTGTGGGCCGGCAGCCGACGGACGTCGCCGTGGGGGACATCGATGGTGACGGCATCCTCGACATCGTCACCGCCAATGCCGGCGGCGACAACATTACGATCCTGTTGGGCGACGGCCGGGGCGGCTTCCGCGCCGCGCCCGGCTCGCCGTTCGCCCTCGGGCCAAAGCCTCATCAGATCGCCCTGGGCGACGCTAACCGCGACGGCCGGCTCGATCTCGCGATCACGGAGCATGACAGCCATGACGTCCGCGTATTCCTTGCGCGCGGCGACGGTTCGTTCGGGCCGGCGGCGGGCTCGCCTTTCGCCGCGTTGACGTCGGGACGGCCGCACAACCATGGGCTTGTATTCGCCGACGTCGACGGCGACGGGTCGCTCGACCTCGGCACATCGAACCAGAACGACCACAGCGTCTCGGTTTTGCTCGGGGACGGGCGGGGAGGTTTCCGCGCCTCGCCCGGATCTCCCTTTCGCGTCGGGCGCGCCCCGTATCCGCTCGCCGCGGGTGAAATGAACGGAGACGGGAAGATCGACCTTGTCACGCCGGATGTCGGGAGCAACACGATCACGGTGCTGGCGGGAGACGGTTCGGGCCGGTTTGCGGCGGCGGCAGGCTCTCCGTATGCCGTGGCCTTCCGGCCGTACGCGGTCGCGCTGGGCGATCTGAACAGTGACCGGCGTCCGGACATCGTAGCCGCGCACGACGATATCACGCTTCTGACCGTGCTCCTCAACGACGGGCGGGGACGGTTTCGGCCGGCGCTCGGCTCGCCGGTCGACATCGGAGAACGAGGCGGCGAAGTCGTGCTTGCGGACTTCGACCATGACGGCCATCTCGACCTGGCGACCGGCACGGCCGCCGATCACCTGGCGGTTTGGCTTGGGGACGGAGCGGGCCGGTTCTCGGCCGCCGCCGGATCGCCCTATTCCGCGCTGCCGGGCCCCTGGAGCCTAGCCGTCGGCGATCTGAACCGCGACGGGAAGCCGGATTTGGTCGTTACCGGCTTCGAAGCGGGGTCCGTTATGGTCCTCCTGGGACGTTGAGAAAAGGAGATAGCTCAAATGATCAGCCGCATTTGGCACGGTTACACGACCCCCGCGAACGCGGATGCCTATGAGTCCCTTCTGAAGGAAGAGATCTTCGCCGGCATTCGCGGGCGCAAGATCGCAGGTTTTCGGGAAATCCAGCTTTTTCGCCGAGACGTCGGCACGGAAGTCGAGTTCATCACGGCCATGTGGTTCGATTCCCTAGACGCGGTTCGGGCGTTCGCGGGGCCGGATTATGAAGCCGCGGTCGTCCCTCCCAAGGCCAGGGCCGTCCTGGCCCGTTTCGATGAGCGCTCGCAGCACTACG
>DQHV01000225.1:21496-21678 GCA_003524335.1 Candidatus Aminicenantota bacterium
GACGCGCGACCTCGAGGTCAGGCGTTTGGCCGCGGAGCTCGCCATAATGACGGGGGTCTTCGTTCGCACCAACGGGGCGGCCGAGGAGATCGGACGGTCCGGATTCACTTACGTGGTCCGCGGGGATCATAGCTCATGGAAGATCGTCGTCGCGATCGCGCACGACGCGAACCCGCGCCGGG
>DQHV01000337.1 GCA_003524335.1 Candidatus Aminicenantota bacterium
CCACAACGACGGCAACGTCCGGCGAATCATCCCTGATATGGTGGCGGCCGGCATCGACCTTCTCAACCCGATCCAATGGTGGAACACCGGTCTCGACCGGGCTGAGCTCAAGCGGGAATTCGGAGACCGGATCGTCTTTCACGGGGCCATGGACAACCAGAATACTCTTCCTTTCGGTAGCCGAGAGGACGTTATCCGCGAGGTTAGGGAGAACCTGGAAATCCTCGGACAGGGGGGAGGTTATATCCTGGCCCCCTGCCACAACATCCAACCCATCACTCCGGTCGAGAACATCATCGCCATGTATGAAGCCGGCTATGAGATGGGGTGGACCTGATGATCTAGTGATATCCCGTAAGTCTCTTGCCTTTAGCTATCAATTTTCCGATGGGCTTTGAATTCCTCTACCAGCGTCTTCCACAGAGAATTGAAACGCTCCTGGAGTGAGTCGTAGATCGCGGAATTTTTCTTTTCCGGTTCGACTATTGTCTTATCCGTCCTGACTCTCTCTGCCGCNNGTTCGACTATTATCTTGGCCGTCCTGACTCTCTCTGCCGCGATATCCGCGATGCCGGCGCCCTGCCCCTTTTCATTCTCGTATGCCCAGATGGATTGGAGGGCTGCTCCGAAGGCCGCCGCCTCCTGCTCGGCCAGAGTGACGACCGGGGTCTTGAGAATGTCGGCTACGATCTGGAGCCACAGCCGGCTCTTGGCGCCGCCGCCGGTCGCGCGGATTTCTGATGGCTTGAGTCCGAGCGATCGCATCCGGGAAAAACCGTAGCCAAGGTTGAGGATAGTCCCTTCCATGACTGCCCTAGCCATATGGGCGGCATTGAATGTCCTCTTATTCAGGCCAAAAAGCACACCGGAGGAGAAGGGGAGGACGGGGACCCGTTCGCCGTCGAGGAAGGGCAGGAATACCAGGCCTTCTGCGCCGGCCGGGGCCCGCGATGCCAGTGTCTCCAATTCCTGGTTGGAGAGGCCGTGCATCGACTTGAAATATTCGGTAGCGTTGGTAACGTTCATTGTACAGAGGAGCGGAAGCCAGCCGCCGGTGCTGTCGCAGAAAGCGGCGATCTCTCCCTCCGGGTCAACAAAAGGCCGGCTGAAATAGGAATAAACGGTTCCCGATGTCCCCAAGCTGGCGGTACAGATACCGGGAGCCACATTTCCCGTGCCGATGGCTCCCATCATGTTGTCACCTCCGCCGCTCGAGACGAGGACGCTCGTCATACCGAACCGCGAGGCGATCTGTTTCTTGACATGGCCGAGAGGCTCCGCAGGATGACGGAGCAGCGGAAGTCTGTCCTCGAGTTCGGGGTCGATAGCGGCCACGGCTTCCCGGTGCCAGACGCGGCGGCGGGTGTCCATCAGCCCGGTCCCGGAGGCATCTCCGTATTCCATGGCCGCTTTCCCGGTGAGCCAGAAATTGAGGTAGTTGTGAGGGAGGAGGACAGTCTTCATCCTTTCAAACTGCTGCGGCTCTGCCCGCTTGAGCCAGAGAATCTTCGAGGCTGTGAACCCGACGGCCAGGCTGATGCCGAGCTTCTGGATAAAGCGCTTTTTTCCGCCCAGTTTCTCGACTATGAATTCCGTCTCGGCGATCGTCGAAGTGTCATTCCATAGCTTGGCCGGACGGACCGGGTGGCCGCGCCCGTCCAGGGGGACAAACCCGTGCTGTTGGCCGGAGACGCCGAGCGATACTATTTTCCTGGGATTAGCCTTTGATTCCTTGAGGGCCGAGGCCAGCGCCTTCTGCAGCGCTTCTACCCAAACCCGGGGGTCCTGCTCGCTTTCGCCGGGCTTGAGGTTCGGGATTGAACGGTGCGGCGCGAAGCCGCGTCCCCGCACTTTGCCCTTGAAATCGACAATGAGCGCCTTGGTCCCTTGTGTCCCTGAGTCTATCCCGACGGCATACATCATTCCTTCCTTAGCCAACGGTCATCCTGCACATGAGGAGAGATGCTAAATGGCTTCGCTCCCAATCGGGTTTTTAACGCCGTTCCCTCAACGCTCTTCTCGGCGGCTGCGGAACTCGCAAAAACAGCGCTTTCTCTCCGTTTACCCCTGGCGTGCTCAGACATCCTCGCCGCCCTAAAAACTTGGTGCCCTCGAAGAGCATCTCGGGAAGGCTAAACCCTCAATGGTCGCTCCAGCCACTTAGCATCTCTCCTCCTTATCATATTTTGGCAAGCAGTTTGAAATAAGGCGAATAGTTGATCGGCTGGCGGAGTCGGATGCTTTTATAGAGCTCCAGGTATCCGCCCTGAGTTTTCCGCTTTTTTCGGTGCGCTACGATATTCCTAATTATCCGCGCTTGAGAGGAAAATTGTTTGATCGCGTCAATGACTCGCTTCTCATCCTCCGCAGTGGCCAGGATTCCGAGGTCGGCGCGGATATCCCGCCCTTCTGGAGCGGGCTCGAATTCGCCCCAAACAGAATAGGCGAGATACGTTTTCGCAGGAAATGGCCTACCGAGGTCAACCAGGATGGGGTCTTGCGCCTGGGGAGACGTGTAGACTCCGGCATAGAAGACGGCCGTGTGGTCCCAGTGTTCGAGGTGGCCGCTCGAAAAAACAATCCGGGAGATCTGCTCCTGACGAAGAGCAGCAACGAGTTGATCAAAGACTCCCTTTCCCCAGGGCGGCCGGCGGTCGAGATGGGCCATCAGGGAGAAGTCAGGGATGTCAAAAAAGTGAACATCACGCTTTTTGACGCCTAGATGGCCGTAAGCGCTCACGGCCTCCCTCTTTCTCCTCTGGACGATTCCCTGTTTCTCTCCCGGGGTTGAATAGCCGGCGTCTCCACGGCAGAAGACAAAGACATCCGGAAAGCCTCCCGAGCTTACTGTGCCTAGGATCAGGTGGCCCGCGCCGAGAAGGGCATCGTCATCATGAGGGGAGAAGAAGGCCACTCGCTCCCCCTTTTTCCATCCGGGGAAAAGCACCCGGATCCGTCCGCTTTTCTTGAGATCGACAAAATCGACATATTCCATCAGAGGACCCTCAATGGATGCCGCAGCCTCTTCAACAGCATATCGAGTCTTTGCGGCAGGTCGTTGCCGAGACGCATTACGATATAAGCGTTTTTTTCATAGAAAAAGCTGCCTCTCGGTACATAGGAGAAATGACTGTTGGTGAAATAGTCGGCCCAGGTGTAGATGAGGGGCCTGACCCAATAGACATAGTTCCCGTCAGAGGGAGCATAGAAGTACGTTCCCGCCTTGTGGAGAAATTCTCCAGGGACTTCGAAGTTCCCATGAGCGGCCTGAAGGCGCAAGCTAAAAAAACCGAACCCGCCGCCGCTGTTCACCAGGCCGACCCAACTCAAGTCCTCAGGGGCCACATGGACGAGGCCGAAGGGCATCCCTTCTTTCTCCTTAAAAGGCACCGTTTTCGCCCCATTGAGCTGCAGGTCTTTAATCAGAATCGTTTCCCCCCTGACTTCGAACGGGAATTGAATCCGATAGTGCGGCTCTTCGAAAGTCGGTGACTGGAATTTCAGGCCGCCGGCGGACAAGGCATTGAGTGATGGGCTAAGCCAGAGAGCGAAGAGGAGGACGCAAAGTCCAAGGACATATACTGAATCTAGCCATGCGGGTCTGAGATTTCGAAGTGCCGGAGTCGTGAGAGTTCTCATTATCTCCCTCAAAACGGCTTATAGTAGGGGTTGACTCTTCCCGCGGGGATATCAGGGAGATCCTTGGCCACGAGGTCCTGGACCGCCAAAGGAACGCGATTGCAGACACCGATGTTTTTTCCCTTTTTCCAGAACGAGTCCTCGATGACCGCGTATTCAACCGGGAAAACCAAGTCGTGTTTTTCGTCGAACCCCATGAAGGCCACGTCGATCATCAGGGCGGCATTCTTGGCCAGCCGGTTTTCCGAATAGGGCGTCACAGCGCCGTATCCTTCCTGGCACTCCGAGCAGCCGGTGTTGTGGATGAAGGTGTACGGTTCGCGGGGGGTCAGCCGGTGGCCGCGGCTGTCCCTGACCTTGGTCTTTTCCAGGTATTTTTTCCCTTTCCTGTCGATGGACAGGGACGGCAGGTCTCTGCGGGCGGCCGCGGCCGTCGCCCGGATCACAACGTGATAAAGGCCTTCCAGAGCCCCCATGAAAGCCCTCTCCTGTCCGGTCCAGGAAGTACCCGCCTTGACCGTCCGCCGCATGATGCCGTGGTAGCCGTTGAAGGTCGGGCTCAAGCCCAGGGAGACGAACTCGCCTTTCCTGATAGTCCTATTTGTTGCCGGCCCGAGCACCGTTCTTCCCCTCGGCCCGGAAGAGACGATGGTCGGGAATCCGGTCCTGCCCGCGCCGAGCCTCTTCATTACAAAGTCGGCTGCGGCCGCGACGTCGAGCTCTCGCACTCCCGGCTTGAGCACAGCGAGCATTGCCAAGAAGGCGGCGTCGGCGATCTGGTTGGCGACCCCGGTGACCTTGAGCTCGGCGGCGCTCTTTTCGTACTTGATAAGGCGAAGGAGTTCAAGGTCGAAAACGACGTTATCGGCTCCGAACCTTCCCTTGAACATGGCGACATGGTCGTGGGGGATAAACTGGCCGCTCGAGAACAGGGCGATTTTAATGGGGCGACCGGGCCGGAACGGGACGAGCCGAAAAACGAGGTCCTCGAGCTTGCCGAACTCAGCGAACCTGTAGTCTTCGTCCGAGATCTGGAATTCGCGGAGGAGGGCGATTTCGGCTCCGGAGGCTTTGACGCAATCGGCAATGACGTGCCCGCCCTCAGAACCAGCCACTACCACCGGTTTTCCCCGGGCCGGGACCAGGACGCCGTAGCGCTCGATGATCG
>DQHV01000353.1 GCA_003524335.1 Candidatus Aminicenantota bacterium
TACACGGGAATGAAGTCCTCTGTCAAAACGTGCTCAAGACCAGCAAGAAACCCGTGATCATTTCCCACACCTGTTGCCGGGCCATTGTCAACAACGCCCGCTGCGCGCCAGACCACGTCATTAAGGGGGTGGCCGACTCGGGAGGCATCGTGGGCATCATCCCCCTGAGCTTCTGGATAACCAACGATCCCGTCCCCACGGTCGAACATTATGTGCGTCATATCGAGCAGGTCATTCGGGTCGGCGGGATTGATGCCGTAGGGATCGCCAACGATGACACGATCGCCGGGAACCTCGAGGCTGCCAAGCTCAATAACAACAACGCAGAGGCGGTGAAATATATCTATCCGTGGTGGCAGAGACAGGCCGGCGTTCTGGGTTTCGATGAACTGCCCAAGCACTGTGTCATTCCCGAACTGAACAATGTCCGGAGGCACTTCACCATCCAGGCCGCGCTGGAAAAACAGGGACATAAACCCGATGAGATTGAAAAGATCATGGGGAGGAACTGGCTGAGGGTCCTGACCCAGTCCCTAGGGTGAATACCCTCCCGCTAGTCATTCAGCGTCGATATCACTCCTTTATTCGAGGTGGCTCAACGGGTTTGGGGCCGGTTTGGCGAAACCCGGTTTTTTCCAGGAGATCCTGCAGCTGGGCGAAATCCTGGGCCAGGAAAGCATTGAATTTTTCGATGTTCTTGGCCAGCTTTTCCGTCAGCTGCTTGACGTTCCTCAACTGAGCCTCCGTGGGAGCCGACGATGAAGCCTGGAGCTGACCGGCCAGGTCCATGATCGCGAACTCAGGACCCTCCCATCCCCCGCTGAACTCTTTTTTCAGTTCGTCCCATGTCTTCTGGAATTCTTCCGCCTTTTTCTTGACTTCTTCCGGGATATCCTTCCGCTCTTGAAGTAATTTCTTGTAGGAATCGAGCTCCTTGGCCAGCTTTTCGCCGGAGCCCTGGGCGTCCTTGAACGCCCGCTGCAACTCCCTGACCGCCATGGCCGCCTCGAACCTGGCCCGGAGGGCTTCCGGCGTCGTCCTCGCCTCCGGATCGGTCCGCACGAGGAGTTTCTGCGTCAGCTCCTGACCTCTGGCCAGAAGCTTGATCCTGTATTCACCCGGCAGGGCGAACGGGCCTCGATGGGGACCGAACCATCCTTCCTCTTCTTTTTTCGGCTCGAAAAGGAGAGGATATCTCAGGTCCCAACTGCAGCGTTGGAATCCCTTCTGGTCGGGTCCTTCGAGCTCGCGCACGACTTGGCCTGCGGCGTCAAGGACAATGATCTTGACCTTGGGCTGAGGCGCCGGTTTCGTCTCGGGTTTCGGGGGATCATTTTTCAGATAATAGGTGATCAGGGCGCCGTATTCAGGGTTGGGACCCGAAAACTCGGCGGCCCCGGGACCGGGCAGCGCCCTCTTCTCGTAGAACGCGACGGTCTCGCGGGGCGAAAAGAGAAATACTTCCGAGTCAAGGACGGACGGGTTCAGTTTCTCGAAGACGGTGATGTCGTCGAGGAGGATAATACTGCGTCCGTGGGTTCCCAGGATCAGGTCGTTCTCCCGGGCCTGGACGATGATGTCATCCACGGGCATCCGGGGGAGGTTGCCGGAGGCCAGGTGCCAGCTCTTGCCCCCGTCGATCGTGAAAAACAATCCGAACTCCGTCCCCGCGAAAAGAAGGTCCGGATTGCGGGGATGCTCGGCGACCACATTGATAACCATTCCTGGGGGAAGGTCGGAGGCGATGCTTTTCCAGGTTTTGCCGGAGTCCGTCGTCTTAAAGAGGTAGGGCGTGAAATCGTCGTCCTGATGCCCGGCGAAGGAAACGTAGGCGGCTTCCGCGCCGTGAGATGAGGCGAGCACCCGGCTGACCCAGCGGTCGCCGGGGAGGCGAAACCTTTTGGTCAGGTCTTGCCAGGTCTGGCCTCCATCCGGCGTCATCTGGACGTTGCCGTCGTCCGTGCCCACGTAGATCAGCCCGGCCTGGACCGGAGATTCGCTGATGGAATTTATCGTCCCATAGTGGGCGACACCGTCATCCCGGGAGAGCGTCTCGTCGTTCCTGACAACCCCCATGATCGGGATCTTCTTCCAGTCGATGTTTTTAGTCAGGTCAGGACTGACGGTCTCCCAGCTATGGCCCTTGTCGCGTGACCGGAAAAGTCGGTTGCCGCCGTAATAAACGACCTTCGAATCATGGGGGGAGATGATCAGGGGAGAGCTCCAGTTCCATCTGTACTTCTCCTCCGGCTTTTCCGGAAGGGGAGCGATACCTTTCTCTTCCCGGGTGATGAGGTCAACGAGATACAGCCGTCCCGTCTGGGACTCGGAATAAATGACCCGGTGATCTTTCGGGTCAACGGCCGCATAGAAGCCGTCCCCGTAGGCGATATTCACGATGTCGGCATTCGTGATGCCGAGGGCGCTGTACGTGAGGCTGGGGATTCCCCAGGAACCGTTGTCTTGGGTTCCGCCGTAAATCCAGTATGGCTCGCGGTTATCGATGCCGATGGCATAGTACTGCCCGATGGGAATGTTGTCGATGAAATTCCAGTTCTTGCTTCCCTCGTAGGACATGTAGAACCCGCCGTCTCCCCCGAGCATGAGATGGTCGGGGTTGTTGGGGTTGATCCAAAGGGCGTGATGGTCGACGTGAATTTTTTCCCCCGTGCCTTCGCTCGTGAACGTTTTTCCGCCGTCGATCGAGACAAAAAGCGGACTTCCCAGGGCCCAGATTTTGTCGGGGTTCCGGGGATCGACGCGGATCTCGCTGTAGTACATGGGCCGATGATTGAAATCACTCCTCCGGGTCCAGGTCTCTCCCCGGTCTTCAGACCTGAAGACGCCGCCTTTCTTGTTCTCGATGATGGCATAGACGATCTGAGGATGGCTCGGCGAGATGGCCAGTCCGATACGGCCGCTGTCTCCTTCGGGCAGGCCTTTGGTCAGCTTGGCCCAACTGTCTCCGCCGTCAAGCGATCGGTAGAGCCCGCTGTGCGGCCCGCCTCCGACAAAGCCCCAGGCCCGGCGGCGATGTTGGTAGCCCGCCGCATACAGGATCCGGCCTCCCGTTTCCATGGCCACATCCACGACTCCCGTATCTTCGTTGACGGAGAGGACCTTGTCCCAGGTTTTGCCGCCATCTTTGGTCCTAAACAACCCCCTTTCCGGGTTGGGCCCCCAGAGATGCCCCAGGGCGGCGACGAAAACGGTATCCGGGTTTTGAGGGTCGATGACGATGCGGCCGACGCGTTGCGTCTCCCGCAGGCCCATGAACATCCACGTCTCGCCGCCGTCGAGCGACTTATAGACGCCGTCTCCCCAGGAAGAACTCTGGCGGCTGTTGGGCTCGCCCGTCCCCGCCCAGATGATATTGGGGTCAGACGGTGCGATGGCCAGATCGCCGATCGAAAGCGAGACTCCCTCTTCATCGAAGACAGGCTTCCAGGTCAAGCCGTTGTTGACGCTCTTAAAAATGCCCCCCGACGCCGCGGCGACAAAAATGATCTTTGGGTCGTTGACCAGAGCCTCGATGTCATTGATCCGGCCGCCGAAGCAGGCCGGCCCGATCTGCCTCCACCGGATGTTCCGGAAAAGGTCGGCCAGAGAATCGGCCGAGCCGGCCCGGGTGGTGGCGGCCAACAAGAGCAGGCTCAGGAGCAAGACGGTGAACATGACCGCGCGACTGGATTTAGGCATCGTGTTTCTCCTCTCCATGGTTAAACAAGGGCCCAAAAAAAAGCCCCGCCCCGGTGTGACCCGGGGCGGGACTTGAGCTTCTGTTCGGGCTCGAGGTTTAGAACAGCACTCGGAAGGATACCTGGCCCGTTCTCTCTCCAATCCTCCGGGTAACTTCGCCGAAGGAACCGAGGGAGTAATCCAGGACAGGCATCTCCCAGTTC
>DQHV01000238.1 GCA_003524335.1 Candidatus Aminicenantota bacterium
GAAAAGGCACCACGGCCAGCTCGAGCCAAGAAAAAGACGGGGCCGCGGAGAGCTTTCCCGTTGCCGAGCAAAGCCGTATTCCCCGCCCTGATCCTCTTGTCCGTTGCCATCCTGGCGATCATCCTATGGCGCCTTGTTTTCAGGCCATCGAAAGGCCCACAGCTGCTGCCCGCTGCATCCCCTCAGTTCTCCTTGGCCATCCTGCCTTATGAAGACCTCTCCCCGGCCAAGGACCGCCAGTACCTTGGTGCTGCCATAGCCGAAACCCTGATCCGCTCGCTCGGAAAGATTGACAATCTCTATATCCCTGCATTCGCTTCATCGTCCTCTTTTCAGGGAAAGGCCCTCGACAGCCGGCAAATCGGCCGCCGTCTGCACGTCGATCGTTATCTGGAGGGGACATTCGAGGAGCGGGATGACAAAATCAAGATCGATGTCCGTCTCCTCCGGACCGATTCAGGCACACCTCTCTGGTCCGGACAGTATGAGCGCAGCAGCAGCGAAATCTTCGCCGTCCAAGAGGAGATCGCCCGGGCGGTCCTGAAGTCCCTCGGGGTGGCCGGGCTGCCCGACAGCGTCGCTCCACTGCGCACGGGAGCCCCGGCGAATTTTGAAGCCTATGACCTTTATGCGCAGGCCCGCTTCCTGATGAACAAGAAGGGAAAGGACAACCTTGAAAAGGCTATCGACTTCTTCTCCAAGGCCGGAGCCCAGGATCCCGCCTTCGCGCTGGCCTTCACAGGACTCGCCGATGTCTATATTCAGCTGGCCGACGGCCATCATTGGACACCCGACAAGGCTATCCCCAAGGCCAAAGAAGCGGCCTTGAAAGCGCTTCTTCTCGATTCCGGACTGTCCGAAGCCCACACGGCCTTAGCCAGGATCAAGACAAACTACGAATGGGATTTCACCTGGGCGGAGAAAGAATACCGGGAGGCCCTGAGGATAGACCCTGATAATGCGGCCGCTCGCCAAGCCTATGCGCTTCTCCTTTCGGCTTTGGGCCGGCACGGGGAAGCGGTCAAAGAAAGCCAATTGGTCCAGGCACTCAACCCTGCCAGCTCCGAAGTCAACGCTCAGGCCGGCTTGGTCCTCTATTTCGCCAGGCTATATGAACAGGCGGCAGCAGAGCTCAAGAAGGCGCTGGCAACCGATCCGTTGTATCCAGGCCACCATCTTAATGCGGCGCTTGTCCAGATCCAACTGGGTCAGTTCGACTTGGCCAGGAAATCGCTCGAGGAGGCCGAAGACCTCGGCGCAGACCGGATAGAAGCCCGGCTCCGCCGGGCCTGTATCCACGCCCGCCAGGGCCAGAGGCAGGAGGTCGGCCTTATCCTCACCGAAGCCTTCAGCGCGGCCAAGCAGACCTATGTTTCGCAGCTGTCTATGGCGTTGGTCTATGCGGGCCTCAACGAAAGGGACCAGGCGATCGCCTGTCTGGAGAATGCGCTCGCCGACCGCGATGCCTCGCTGATCTTCATGAGGGTCCACCCATTCTTGGATTCAGTCCGTGGAGACCTCCGCTTCGTCGGCCTGCTTCAAAAGCTCGGGCTGGGGCCTTATTAGAATCAACCTGCGATCACTTCCTGACGGGCGTCGTCGAAGGTGACGCGCTTCCCGGTGTGCATTGCGGCGATGGTCATGCCCAGCGCCACCGAATGGTCGTAGCCGGCGCGGATCGGGGCCCGCGGCATATTCCGGCTGCGGATGCATTCCATCCAGTCGCGCATGTGGGCCAAGGTCCCGTCATCGACGCCGGTGTCGGCGGCCGTGACTGCGCCGCCCGCTTCAGCCAACGATATCTCCGGCAGCCGGTACTCCGCCATCCCCATGACCTCGGCCTCCTCCCTGGTGAGTCCTCCATCGGGAGTGACCCTGTTTGTCTCCAGGTTGAGCGCGCCGCCGTTCGAGAAGTAAACCTCTTTGGTGCCGCCGGCCGAATTGGTCATGCGGGAGGAGTAGACTACCTCGAAGCCCTTGGCCGTATCCGTCAGGGGGCCGTAGTCGAAGACGGCGGTGAGCGTATCGAAGTTTTTCCGGCCGTCCTTCCACATGTAGACTCCGCCGTTGACCGCCACACTCCGCGGCCGCGGAAGCCCGGTGAACCAGTGGACCGTGTCGATCTGGTGGACCATCCACTGGCAGGGGATCCCCGATGAGTACGGCCAGAAGAGGCGGAACTCGATGAACTTGCGCGCATCCCAGGGCTCAAAGGGACGGTTGAGGAGATAGCGCTTCCAGTCGACGTCCTCCTCCCGCACCGTCTCCACGAGCTTCGGCCGGCGCCAGCGGCCGGGTTGGTTGACGTTCCAGGTCATCTCGACGGCCACGATTTCGCCGAACCGGCCGGAGCGAATGAACTCGTTAGCCAGGATGTAGTTCTTGCCGCTGCGACGCTGAGTGCCGATCTGGACCACCCGGCTCGCCTGGTTGACGGCCTGGAGCGCCTCCCGCGCATCCTCCATCGTGTTGGCGAAGGGTTTTTCGACATAGACATCGCAGCCGGCCTTGACCGCCTCGACGGTGTGGAGGGCATGCTGGAAATCGGCCGTACTGATGATAACTGCGTCCAGCTGTGCCGATTCATACATCTCTTCATTGTTTCGATAAGCGGGAATCCTTAGGCCGGTTTTCTCCTCAAGGAAGGCGACCGCCTCGTCGCGCCGCTGCCGCCAGATATCCGATAAGGCGGCGACTTCAAAATTCATCCCCGGCGCCAGGTTGAGGAAAGCGGGGATGAGGGAAGAACGGGCGCGGTCGGAAAACCCGACGATCCCCACCCGGATCCTGTCGTTGACGCCGAGAATCCGGAGGCGGCCAAAGGATGAACAATCCAGGGCCGCCGCCGCCGTTCCCAGGCCGGCCGTTCGAATGAAATCTCGTCGCGAAATCCTTGCCTTTCTCATGGGCTCTCCTTCCTCTTTCATCATGTCAAAAAAGTGTAGAAAAGTCACCACCAAGTTTGTATATTAGGAGACGATGAAAATGGTCGATTCCATGCCCCAGAGGAGGGAAAGCCATGACTCCACTCGGACGGCGTGAATTCCTGAAGTCAAGCACATTGGGTATGATGGCGGCGTCTTTCGACGCCGGGCGCAAAGGGCCGGTTTACCCTGACAGCAACGAAACCAGCGGAAAGGCGATTCGATTCGGTCTCGGGCTGGCCTCCTATACTCTCCGCGAATTCAATATCGAACAGACGATCGACATGACCAAGAGGCTCGCCCTGGGAAAAATTATCCTGAAAAGTATGCACCTCCCGCTGGAAAGCCCAGAAGCCGACGTCGCCGCTGCAGCCCAGAAGGTCCGGGCAGCAGGACTCGACCTCTACGGCTGTGGGGTAGTCTATATGACCAATGAGGCCGAAGTCGAGCAGGGCTTCCGGTATGCCAGGGCGGCCGGCCTGAGGATGATCATCGGAGTGCCCAACCCCGAGCTCCTCGGTCTGGTCGAAAAGAAGGTCAAGGAATTCGACATCGCGCTGGCCATTCACAATCACGGCCCCGAAGATAAGCTCTATCCGACACCCGCCAGCGCTTATGAGAGGATCACGAAACTGGACTCCCGGGTCGGCCTGTGCATCGATATCGGCCACACTATGCGGGCGGGGGTCGACCCCTCGGAAGCTGCCCAAAGGTGCGCCGGCCGCCTGCTCGATTTTCATGTCAAGGACGTGACTTCCGCCGCAAAGGAGGGCGATACGATCGAGATGGGCCGGGGCGTGATCGATATCCCGAAGTTTGTCCGGACCATTATCAAGCTCGGCTTTCCCGGGACTCTTGCCTTCGAGTTCGAAAAGGATGGCAGCGACCCGCTGCCCGGCCTGGCGGAATCTGTGGGATACCTGAGAGGGGTTCTGGCGGCGCTCTAGCCTGCGCTCGCCTCAATCCACATGGCCATTGAAAGAAAAGCCTATGCCCGGGCCGGCTTGCTCGGGAACCCTTCGGACGGGTACTTCGGCAAGATCATCGCCATATCCGTCAAGAATTTTTCGGCTCGTGTCTTCCTCGACGAATCGCCCGATCTCAGGATTGAATGCTCCCCTCAAGACGAGGAAGTTTACGGGGACGATCGGGAATTCGTTGAGCGCCTTAACCTCTATGGCTATTATGGAGGGACTCGGCTGATCAAGGCGGCGGTCAAGACCTTCTTCGACCATTGCCGCATCCAGACGATCCCCATCCGATCCAAGAACTTTGCGCTCCGCTATGACTCCGATATTCCCCGCCAGGTGGGACTGGGCGGCTCGAGCGCCATCATCGTCGCGGCCATGCGGGCGCTCATGGCGTTCCATGGCGTCTCGATCCCCGATGAAGTCCTACCAACTCTGGTCCTGCGCGCCGAGTTCAAGGAGCTGGGCATTAACGCAGGGTTTATGGACCGTGTCATCCAGGTCTATGAAGGCTGCGTCTACATGGACCTCAACCGCAGTCTGATCGAGGGAAGGGGTTTCGGCGAATACGAGCGGATTGATGCCGGCCTTCTGCCGCCTCTTTATCTCGCCTACAAACCCGACCTCGGAAAGGTCTCGGGCGCCGTGCTCAACGAGATCCGGATGGCCTATGACAGGGGCGACCCGACGGTCATCCGGACGCTCGAGGAAATCGCTGCCTTGGCGGAGGAGGGAAGGAAGGATTATGGGCGCGGCGACTTCAGCCGCTGGCCCGACCTGATGAACCGGAACTTCGACCTGCGGAGCCGGATAATGACGATCAGTCCGAACAACATGGAGATGATCCAGACGGCCCGCCGCTGCGGCGCCTCGGCCAAATTCGCCGGGTCCGGCGGCTCACTCGTCGGCATCTACAGGGACGAAGATATGTTCGAGCGCTTGAACCAGGAGCTCGGCAAATTGGGCGCCAAAGTCATCAGGCCTCAAGTTGTCTGAATGACCGAGGATTCCATGCCGCTTGAAGCTCAAACTGAGGCCAGACCGGGGAACTTCCGTTGGACAATTTGTGCCCTCCTGTTTTTCGCTACCACCATTAACTACATCGATCGCCAGATCCTGGGCATCCTGGCGCCCGAGCTCCAGAAAATCATCGGCTGGAGCGAGGTCGAATACGGCAATATCGTCACGGCTTTCCAGACGGCTTACGCACTTGGGCTGCTTCTCTTCGGGAGGTTTATCGACAGATATGGGACCCGTATCGGGTACAGTATCGCAATCCTGGTTTGGAGCGTGGCCGCCATGGCCCACGCGGCCGCCCGGACGGCCTTCGGTTTCGGCATCGCCCGTTTCACGCTCGGCCTCGGAGAAGCCGGCAACTTCCCTTCCGCCATCAAGGCGGTGGCGGAGTGGTTTCCCAAGAAAGAGCGGGCCCTGGCCACCGGGATATTCAACGCCGGCTGCAATGTCGGGGCCGTCATCGCGCCGGCCGTTGTCCCCTGGGTCACGGTCACCTTCGGCTGGCCAGCGGCTTTTCTGGCGACCGGGGCCATCGGGTTTATCTGGGTACTCTTTTGGATCCTGCTCTATGACGTCCCTGAAAAAAAGAAGCGCCTATCGCAGAAAGAGCTGGCCCATATTCTGAGCGACCCGGCAGAGCCGGCCCCCGAAAAGATCGGCTGGCTGCGCCTTCTGAAATATAAACAAACCTGGGCCATCGTCATCGGCAAGTTCCTGACCGACCCCATCTGGTGGTTCTATCTCTACTGGCTGGGCAAGTTTCTGAACGCCCGGTTCGGGCTGACCCTCATCAAACTGGGATTACCCCTCATTGCCGTCTATGCTCTGGCCGATGTCGGCAGCGTCGGCGGGGGCTGGCTGTCATCGGCGCTCATCAAGAAAGGGGGGACAGTCAGCAGGAGCCGGAAGACAGTCATGCTGGCCTGCGCTCTGTGTGTCGTCCCGGTCATGGCCGCCAATCAGGTTTCGGGACTCTGGAGTGCCGTCCTCCTCATCGGGCTGGCCGCGGGCGCTCACCAGGCCTGGTCGGCCAATATTTTCACTTTCGCCTCCGACATGTTCCCCAAGAAAGCAGTCGGCTCGGTTACGGGACTGGGTGGGATGGCCGGGGCGATCGGAGGCATGCTTTTTTCGACCCTGGCCGGACACATCCTGGAGTGGACGAAGAGCTACTTCATTCTGTTTATCATATCCGGCTCCGCCTATCTCCTGGCGCTTGGAATCATCCAGGTTCTGGCGCCGAGACTAGAACCCGTCAATTGGGGACACCATACTTAATTCCAGCCGGATACCACAACAGGGTGAATTGCGTATAGTGTCCCCATAATCCTTTCATTTATAAATCGGAATTGCATATGGTGTCCCCATTATTCATAATAGGGGAGCTATGGCCACAGATTTCACAAGACTCCGGAATATCGGGATCAGCGCCCACATCGATTCCGGGAAGACCACGCTGACCGAACGGATCCTTTTCTACTGCCATAAAATCCACAAGATGCACGAGGTTAAGGGCAGAGACGGAGTCGGCGCGACCATGGATTCGATGGATCTCGAGCGGGAGCGCGGCATCACCATTTCCTCGGCCGCTACCAACGTCTCCTGGGGGGATCATACCATCAACATCATCGATACCCCCGGCCATGTCGATTTCACGATCGAGGTGGAACGGTCTCTCCGTGTGCTCGACGGCGCCATCCTGGTGCTCTGCTCGGTCGGCGGCGTTCAATCCCAGACCATCACCGTGGACCGTCAGCTCAAGCGCTACAAGGTCCCCTGCATCGCCTTCGTCAACAAGCT
>DQHV01000286.1 GCA_003524335.1 Candidatus Aminicenantota bacterium
CGAGAACCGTCCCGTCCACGGACGCCTTGATGACGGTGTCGATCTGGCGGTCGGCGATCTTGGTCCGGCCCTTCTCGATCAAGGCCAGGCGCTCCTGGGCGACATTGAGCCTGAGGTTGTACTGCTTGTAGTCGTTCTCAGCCTCGTCGAATTCTTTCTCCGAGACCAGCTTGGAATCACGCATCTGTTTCGTGCGCTCATACTCGGTTTCCGCTCTCTCCAGGCTGACCGCGGCCATCTCGACATTCCGCTTGGCCTCGGCGAATTCGAGCGGCGTCGGGTCGGGCATGATCTCGAACAGAGGCTCGCCGGCCTTCACCTTATCGCCAACCTCGACGAAGACCTGCTTGACGATCCCCGAGATCTTGCATTTGATGGCAATCTCTTTTTTCGGCTCAACCCGGCCGATGGCCAGGGCCTTCTCGACGATATCTCCCCTCTCGACTTTGACCAACTTGATGCCGTTTTTCTCGCTATTCTTGGCCGAGCTCGAGAGCTTGAGATAGACGCCGCCCCCGACGACGGCTACGATTATGACCAGGATAATCAGCCTTTTCAGCATAGAGTCCTCCGTCCGGTGTTTCTACCTATTAAATACGCAGGATCGCCCCCAAAGGTTCGATATCAAAAAACGAGGTTTCCTTATCAGAGCACCAGGGCGTAGCCGATCTTGAAGAAGAAGGTGCAGTCGGTCCGCGTGATGTCTATCCCCTGGAGTCCCAGAGAGTTATCCGAGTAGCCGAGAAACAGCACGGTCTGAGGATTAATCTTATAAGAGAAGAGGAACTGGGTGAAAACCCCCTTGCTGTGGGGGTCGACCGGAAAAATGTAGCGCTCGGGTACGCGGTCGACGTCCCGATACTGCACGATGGCCCGCACAAAGGACCGGACGTTGAAATTATAGATCAGCCGGACCTGGGAGAGGTTGGCGGTGTAGGTGCGAAGACCCGAGCTCTCCAGCCGCTCCAGGCTGTGATAGACGGTCAGGTTAACATGCGTCCCCAGGCCCAACTCCATCCAGGGTCCGATCTGCAGCGTCTCCGCCGGGCGGTTGTTGTTATAATCGATGGCCTTGGCCAGGATGCTGTCGAGACCGAAGCTCATTCCGCCGGCCGGCTTGAGGGCAAGACCCAAGAGAAAGTCGCTGACGTCATAGGTCACGCCGTTGTAGAACTCCCTGTTCAGCCGGCCGACCGCCTGTACCTGGCTCTGCAGGGGACCCTGATATGAGCCGCCCAGGGCGAGCCTGGAATCGGTCATCCGGCCGCTGTGGTCGCCGGTATGGTAGCCGCGGAGCCAGAAGCGGAGGCGGGTGAACCAGCTCTTGCCGTCACCCCAAAACAGCCGGTGCACCTCGCCGTCGAAGGTGCGGACATCGACCCGGGGAAGGAACCCGTAGTCGGCCCGAAACCCGCGGCCGGCGTCAGAGTAACTTCCCAAAACCCACCAATTCCGCGATGTATGGGTAACTCCGGCCTGGAGAGCGTCGCCGCCGAACAAGCCCGTCTTTTGGCCGAAATCCAGGGCCACGCCGCCCGGGTATTCGGTCTCGGAATGGAGGTACTGGAACAAGATGCTCGTGCTTTGACTGAGACGGAAGAACCCGTCGGCCCCGCCGACATGGTTGGCATAGCCACCGCCGGCCCTTCCGGTATACAGAAGGCCGAGGGTTGAGCCTTTGCCCACGTCGTGGCGGTAGCGGAGGACCCCCCCGGTTATGTCCTGGTCAAGGGACGTCGAGTCTGAGCCTTGGTTGGAGGGGAAAATCAGGTTATTGATCCGGTCCTGGGCGGCGAAAAAGCCCAGGGCGCTCCGGCCGGCCTTCCCGGTGAGCTTCGTCCCCCACAGCGGGTCGGCGACCGTCCGGGTGAACACGGCCTGGATAGGAGTGAGAAAAAAATCGCCGCCCTCGAGGAAGAAAGGGCGCTTCTCCGGGTAATAGAGGGCGAAACGCTTGTTGACGTCGAGTTGGGCCACATCGGCCTCCACCTGGGAGAAATCGGGGTTGGCCGTGGCGTTGAGGATCAGGTTGGGCGTCAACCCCCACTTGGCCGTGATCCCGGGTTCCGCCTGGACCTGGCCTTGTTCGAGACCGCCCGATGGGAAACCGGCCATGTCCAGGGCGTCAGTCCGGCTGGCCGTCAGGGTCGGGTCAAATTCCAGGTTGCGGCCGGGGGAGATGCCCTCGAACCCGCTGAGCTTGTTGAACTGGCAGAGGAGGCAGGCCCGGTTCCGGTCGCGGCGATGAGATTCAATCCGATGCCGGACGCTCCGCGGCCAGGACCGCTCGGCTGAGAAGCCCCAGGTCTGCTTCTCCGCGGTACGGGGGAAACGGAGCTGGTTAAAAGGAATGGCCATCTCGATGGCATAGCCCCAGTCCGCGATCTTTCCGGCCAAGCCCCAGATGGCATCCCAGGAGAAGTCTTCGTAGCCCTCCATCTCGCTGAAATTGGCGTCGGCCTGCACACCCAGGGGATTGACGCGGAACTGAAACCCGCGGCGCTCGTCGTTGAAGGCATCGATGATGACGCTGATGTGATCATCCTGGATGAGGGTATCCGTAGCGTCGCGGTCCATCAGATGGGCGCGGATCTCCTCGGGCTTGGGATCAAAGCAACGGAAAGCGATGTAGAACCCGGAGCGGTCAAAGGTGACCAGGCATTCGGTCTCGACCGGCGCAGGGGCGTTGTCTCCCGGCATCCATTCGTAGGGCAGCTTGATGACGGTCGCCTTTTTCCAGGCTTCTTCGTCGAGCAGGCCATCGACCTTGATCTTCGAAGCGGCGGGTGAGATGACGTAGTTTTCGGCCGGACCCTGGGCGGCCGCTGCGGCAGATAATAACAGAAGTGAGGCTAGGATAAGCCCCGGGGCGTTCTTCTTCATCCGCATCTCCTCTGTTCAGGTTTCTATGGGGTATACGAACTTGTCGGCATTTTCTAGACGATCAGAGCCCTCAAGGCAGGGCATCGTGATAGGACCTTAGCGCAGAAGCAATAGGGCCGCCACTCCTATATGGACGGGCGAAGAAGGGAAAAAGTTGCAGTACAGAAGAATGGTGCTCCGTATGGGAATGTAACGCTTGGCCCGGGGGAGCGTATAAAGGGGTGAATTCGATGTTCATCAAAGGAGAAACGCTGTGAAAAAAATCATCCTGTTCTTGACCGTCTTTTTCCTGGCGGTGGCAGTGGGCGTGATCGCCGCCCCTCCTGTGGAAGAGACGTCCGCCCAGTTGTCGGCAGTCCCCCCGGATGCCCAATGGGCACTCTATGTCGACGTGCAGAAGCTCATCTCGAGCGCGATGTTCAAGGCGCTCGTGGATGAGAAAGAGACGGCCAAGTTTCAGGGCAAGGCAGACGAGTTCCTCGGGAAGCTGCGGATCGACCCCATGAAGGACCTCAAGGGAGTGACGGTCTTCGGCCTGGGGAAAGAGGATGAGGATGCGGTCGTCGCGCTCTCCGGAAAGTTCGACAGGGCCCACCTCGTCGGCCTGATTAAAGCCGAAACCACCCACAAGGAAATCGCCTACGGAAAATACACCATCTACAGATGGGACGATGACGAACTCGGAGCATTCGCCGCCGACGACCTGATTCTTCTCGGGGAGAACGAACAGGCCCTCAAGTCGGCCCTAGACGCCCTGGAGGGCAGGAAGAGAGACGCTGCCCCCCCCGTCCTGGCCCGTGTCCTGAAGGACTTTCCGAACGCCATTATGGTCTTCGGGGTTAACAGTATCTCCGGTCTGCTGAGAGAGCATGACAAGCCGGTCATCCTGACCAAGATGAAGAGCGCGGGTGGCGCGCTCGCTGAAAGCGGCGAAAATCTCAGCCTCCAGGTCAGCATCACCGCGGAGTCGGCCCAGGTAGCCAAGGACGTCGAGCAGGCCATCCGGGGTCTCATCGCCATCGCCAACCTTCAGATCAAAGAAGCCGACGCGCAGGCCTTCGCCCAGGCCATCAAGATCGCCGTCGACGGGGAGTACGTCCGGATCAACGCCGCCTACCCGCTGAACAAGCTCATCGGCCTCCTTCACAGCAAGGTCAAGGATCTTTCCTTTTTCTAAACTGAATTAAAATGGGGACGGTTCATTTTTGGCTCCGTCCCCATTTTCTTCTTTTTGCGCCTAGCCGGCGTATAATAAGTTGCGATGAGAAAACCGGGCAAAACGGAAATGGACGCAATAAGAGAGGCCCTTAACCCGACGGATGAGGAGCTGGCCAGCCGGGCTGCGGCCGGATCCCGCCCCGCTTTTGAGGAGCTCGTCTCGAGGTACGGCCTGCGCCTGTTCTACTTCCTCCGTTCCCGGTCCGGGTCTGACGAGGACGTCGAGGACTTGGTCCAGGAGACCTTCCTCAAGGC
>DQHV01000159.1:0-9177 GCA_003524335.1 Candidatus Aminicenantota bacterium
TCGGCCGAGGCCGGCCCGCTCGGCTACCTCGCCTCCCGCCCTTTGATGACCTGGTTCTGGTGCGCTCCCTTCGTGGTGTGGATCAGAAATCCCTCCTCCCCGGGAAGCCACACTTCCGCCAGCAAGTAGTCCGTAACGTATTCCGTATAGGACGGCTCAAAGTTCCCCACCACATCGAAGACAAGCTGAGGATCGGCAAGGGGAGGACTCGGTTGCGCCAGCCTCTCCTTGAATGGGATCAAGACTTCCCCTCCGCCCGGTTCCTTCCGAAGGGCGATTTGTCCTTCTCCCTTCTGGGCAACCCAGTATTCACCCGCCGGGAACTTCTTGCCGCCCGCCTGGAACTTGAACGGGATCTTAAAAGTGCCCTGGGCATAAGAGACAGCGCTGCCGGCGATGAGGACAAAGGCGACTGCCGCGGTTGCCAACAAGACCAAACGCTTCATTTCCATTCTCCTCTATCTCAACCCCATCTAAATGATCTCGGTCCAATTGACGCCCTCAACGGGGCCACGACGGGCCGCGGCCAGGTCGGTCGGAACGCCGCCTTTAAGGGCGTCTTCCATGGCCATTACGAATGTGTCGATCTCCTCGAGCGTCGTGTAGACGTTCGGCGACACCCGGAGAGCCTGATAATCGAAGACCGAGTTGGGTGGGGCTCCCCCCACGAGCGGCACCGCGATGATCCGGTACTTATCCATCAGAAACTTGGCCAGATCCCTGACGTCGATGCCCTCGATGTTGACCGCCGCCACCCCCCACGCTTGAGGGGGCTCGGAGAGGTTCGATAAGATCTTGACGCGCGGATGGGCCTTGAGCGCGTTAGCCCAGCGCAGCGTCAGGTAGCGCAGCCGCGCCGCCTTGCGCTCGGCCCCGATGGCCTGATGGAACGCCAGTGCTTCGCCGAGCGCCGCCCGGATGGCCCAGGGGTGCGTCCCGATGGCCTCGAACTTGCGAATATCGGTATCTTGCTGCTCGGGAGCCGCCTGCAGCGGCCAGAATTTCGGGATCATGTCTCGGCGTACGTACAAGCAGCCGTTCCCGATCGGCGCCAGCAGCCACTTGTGGAGGCTGACTCCGTAGGCATCGCATTCGAGGTCACGCAGCTTGAACGGGAAATGCCCCAGGGCGTGCGCCCCGTCGACGATCGTCACGATTCCCTTCGAACGGGCCAGGCGGGAAAGCCGCTGCACCGGGAAGAGCTGGGCCGTCAAGTTTGTAATGTGAGTGAAATGGAAGACTTTCGTCTTCGGGCTGATCGCTTTCTCGAACCGCTGGTAGAGATCGTCTTGTGTTGTCGGCACCGGGAACTGGAATCGCGTCACCTTGATTCCCTCTCGTCGCATGCGCTGGTCCCAGGTCGTCAGCATGCGGGGGTAGTCCTGCTCGGTCGTGACTACCTCATCGCCGGCCTTGAGGTCGATCCCGTTCTGGGCGATCTGCAGGGCCTCGCTCGCGCCGCGGGTTAGGGCGATCTCTTCGGGGTCGCAGCCGAACTCGGCCGCCATCCGCAGGCGGATCGTCTCCACGTTCCTAGCGATCATGCCCTGGTAATGGACGGGCAACATGTTGATCATGTCCATGTAGCGCCATTCAGATTCGAGTGCGACCCGGGGAGTCGGGCAAGTAAACCCGTTATTGAGGTTAACCAGCGTGCGGTCCAGCTTGAAGGCCAGCTGGACCTCCCTCCAGTAGAACTCGTCTTTTGCTAGCTCCTCGGGCGACCTATCGGCAACGGCCTGCGTAGCGGCCTCGACGCGCTCGAGTCCTCCGACCCTAAAAATAGAGGCGGCCGTCCCATAGGCGCCGCACATCCGCAGAAACGCTCGTCGGCTCAACATCTCAGACCTCCTCGAAATTCAGATTTATGTCTCCCATCTAAACATCGGGGGGGATTGTAGGTTGAGACTCGAATAGATGTCAAGGACACCCGGGAAACGCTGAAGGATATATCCTCCGCCGAATATCCCGACCTCTCTTTTCCAATCAGGCTTTTGCGGGCTTCAAAGTAAGAAGGTGACTGATGATGATGACTGCGCCCGTTAAAACCATCAGGATGCCGTGGGCAAAGACGATGAGCATCCAGAACCGGATCGGCTTCTGGGCGATCATATACGGCTGCCCCTGGACTCGCTCCAAATACGTCTGGAGGACTCCCGCGACGGCAAAGGCCAGGCTCATCCCCAGGACGCCGAGTGAGGTCAGCCAGAATCCCCAGTAGCCGCGCTTCTCTTTATACTGTCCGTCGGGAAAGCCTTTCAGCCGAGGAATGGCAAAGTAGAAAAAGGTGAGGTTGAAAAGCACATAGGCCCCGAAAAACGAGAGATGGCCGTGGGCGACCGTGACCTGGCTGCCATGGGTGTAGTAATTGATCATCGGAAGTGTGTGGGCAAACCCGAAGAGACCCGCGCCCACAAAATGAAGGACCACGTTAGCCACCAGATATGTCCAGGTTAGCTTGGGCACAAAGGGGAGCTTGCTTTCTTTCATGTGTCTGTAGGTGTCAAAAACCATCAGCAGGATAGGAACAGGCTCGAGGGCAGAAAAAATTCCGCCCACCCAGAGCCAGTACTTGGGTGCGCCCAGCCAGTAGTAATGATGGCCGGTCCCGGCAATCCCGGTAAACAGGAACAATCCGAGCTCGACATAAAGCCATTTCTCGACGACTTTCCTCTCCACGCCGGTGAGCTTAATGAGCATAAAGGCTGTAAGGGCCGCGACCACCAACTCCCAAGCCCCTTCCACCCAGAGGTGAATGACCCACCACCAGTAATACCAGTCGACAGTGAGATTCTTATAAAAGGGAATGCCGAAGAGATAGAGAACGGAGAGAAAGGTGAGACCAGCCAACAAGGAGCCCTGGGTGACCGTCCAGCGCTTGGCTTTGAACATGGTCAGACCGACGTTAAAAAGAAACATCAGGGCCGCGACTACGATGACAACATCGAGGGGCCTCGGAATCTCCAAGAGAGGCTTGCCTTGAGTCCATCCGAACAAGAACCCGACCAAAGCTGCCACACCCGTGCCGACGAGGAGGATGAGCTGAACGACGGCCAGCTTCGGCCAAAGGAGCTCCCTTTTCGTCTCCTCGGGGATCATGAAGAAAGTCGCACCCATGAAGCCCAGGAGGAGCCAGAGGACCAGAAGGTTCGTGTGCATCGCCCGCGCTGTCGAAAAGGGAAAAGCATCCACGATGGCCTGCGGTATGGTGATAAAGTAGCTGAGGCTGAGCCAGAGGCCAGTCACGACTTGAAGGCCGAAGAGAAGCAGAGCGATGACGAAGTATGAATAAGCAATCCGCTGAGACCGGTATTCCATTTCAGTCCTCCCCTCGATGCGTTTTCAGAGAGACAATGAACTCCGCGATTTTCAACCTCTGCTCCTTGCTGAGATGGTCATAAGCGGGCATGTCCACGCCGGGAGCGATCGCCTCGGGATTTTTCAGGAAGTCTGCCATCCAGAGGGCATCGCGGCTTTGGGCGATCCATTCTAAGCGCTGTCCTTTGGCGACTCCCCTGGAGCCGAGGGTATGGCAATCCAGGCAATTTTCCTGGAGGACGAGGGCAGCCCCTGGCGAGATGGCCGCACTGGCCAGCATCTTGTCTGTGGATCGTTTCCAGCGGGTCTCGGAATGCTGGGGAGGCCAGTCGTTGTTGCGGATTTCGGAAACCCAGCGGAAAAAAGCGAGGAGATCCGCGATTTCCTGACCGGCGAGATTCTGCTGCGGCATTTTCCGGAAGGAATCCGAGAAGACCGATTCAGGATGTTTGAGGCGTCTCTGGATGCTGTCCTCTCCAAGCCTGGTGTAGGCTCGAGTCAAGTCCGGGGCGTAGTAGCTACCGAACCCCAAGATCGTGTGGCAATCATTGCAGTTGTGCTTTTCAAAAGTTTTTTTCCCCGCGATAACTCGCGCATCAAGCTTATCGACGTTCGTCAGATAATTGAACTGCTTATGGCTGTCAATAGTGAGTACGAGAAGAACGAGCACAGAAATGATAGTCCCTGCCCAAAAAATCCATTTGGCAACTTTGTCACTCATTCTAACTCTCCTTCCCGGAGAAAACAATATTAGGGCTTGTCGTCGAGCAAGCTCTGAATCGTGATCGATGCGAGTTCTTGAACGAAACGTTTTTCTAAACTCAGGATCTTCCTTCTCAGGGGACATGTTTTGATGTCCGGACACAATTCTTTCCGGTAAAGGCAATGGTCGAGCTCGAGAGAACCCTGGAAAATTTTCATCACGTCTGTGAGATAGATTCTTTTCGGCGGAATAGCCAGAGCGAAGCCGCCTCCTTTTCCCTTGCTCGACAGGAGGATTCCTTCTTTCTGCAGGACCTGGAGAATTTTTCGCAAGAAGGGATGGGGGATTTTTAAGACGTCGGATAATTCAGAAACAGGAAATCTCCCTGAAGAATTCCCGGCGATATGGAGGAGTGCTTTGATGGCGTAATCGGTATTTCGATTGATGAGCCTCACTGTTCGTTCCTGTTAAATGATACGTTTCGAGTATCAAATTGTCAAGCGAAAATTACTCTTTCCTTCAATCTTCTTTTACCAAGAAGGACCGCGCGTCCTTCCCGGCAGCACCGGGTAAAGAGCCTCGACTCTCAACCCGATAATTCTTGGATGATTCTGGCGATGACTCCGGTTGTCGTCCCGTTCTTCTTCTAGATAAAAATGATCTGGTCGTCAGTGGTCTCGGCCTGGAAAGCCACTATTCCCATACAGCCGTCTATCTCAGGAATCAATTCATCTCGCGAAATATTTAAAAGACCCATGGAATTGGTACAGGCATAGAATTTTACTCCCAAGGATTTAGCCTCGGAAATGAGTTTGAATATTTGGAATAAATGGCCTCTTTTCAAATTTTTTTCCAAGATCTCTCTATTCGCTTTTCCCTCTCCGTCAAGTCTCATCCTGATCGAAACACCCTTCTTCATGTATTCCAAAGCCCAGTAGGCAAAAAACAACTTAACCTCTCGGCCAGAGGCGGATGCAGCCATAGCCAGAGAGAATCCATGGTGGAGGCGGTCATAAGAGCCGCTATGAAAGATGATTCCCAGTCCTGGCTTCTCCAAAACCATTTTCTATAAAATAAAAATTAAGAGGAAAGGGGCAGGGTTCCCATATTAAAGGGGCCAAGTTTCAGATAGAGATAAACTCCGACTGAAACATGTTTTTGGCGCCTGCCCCTTTATGCTTTAGTAAAGAGGCGCGTATTTCTCTCACACGCTAACCCGTTCTTTGACTTCTTGGACCATTTTTTTGATCTGGCGCTCCACATCCATACTTAATCTCATACTACTCCTCAGGAGGGCTTCTTCCTTATTTTATCTGCCCACTCAAGAAGAGGGACGCCGGCTTTTCGGGCCTGGTTGAATTTCTCTCCCAGTTCTTCAAGCTGTTCTGAATTAAGCCTCTCTGAGAGGATGGCCAGACCATCGCAGTTGGAGACGTGGACCAGGAGAGCTCTGGCCGCGTGGGCAGCCTCCTCGGCTTCTTTATCAGTCAAGGTCTCCTTTTCAAGCAGCCTGGCACATGTCCGTGCTGTCTCTATCACTCCGTCGTGCTCCTCCAATAATTGGTCAACGTATTCTCCAAGAAAAACCCTCAAAGCCGGATAGAGTGTTTCCTCTTCATACCGAAAATGAGGGCCTACTAGAGTATTCAATTTTCCCAGGATAACCCTTGCCCGGGTCACATCCTTGGCTTTAAGGGATCCTATGATGTCAAGCAGGCCATCTCTAACCTTCCTGTGGTCTTCCCTGAATTCATTTATGGGATCTAAATGACTCATCACATTCACCTCCTTTTAAACTCTTTTTATTTTCACGATCCAGTCTTTTGGCCCTTGCTGTTCGTATTCCCACTCATACTTTCCCTTCTGTTCAGCTTCAAACTGGTAGTGCAGGGGTTTAGGATCATGGTCATTGATGATCCGTAAAGTTTCCCCTGGTTTGAGCCCCTCCCACGATTGAAAGATCTTATCGTGTCTTTCGAAAGGAGGCATGGGTCGCAGGTCAAGGGTTTGCACTTTATCACTCATTTTTCACTCCTTCCTCAATATATTCTTTTAAAACCGCAATACATCAGTTGGCTTTCTATGGTTCACGGCGGTTTCTCCTAATTTCTCTCTCTTTTGGACACTGTCTTGGTAACATCTTCAGGTGTGAAGCAGCAGTATCCCAGCTTGTCGCACTGCTTCTTGACGTCTTCCCATTCCTCTTCTGTTAGAACCTGGAGGGCGATCTGATAGAGGATGTTGTCCTCTTTGAAGATATGGCTGTCGAGCTCCTTTGCCAGATATTCACCCAGTTCGATGACTCTTTCCTTAAATTTCGCGAAAGGAACGTCATCAGAATTATGAGCCAGCTGGTAAAGTGCCTTTTTTCTCTTGCGGAATTCCTCATGGTCCATCCTCATGATCTTGGGAGGCTCCTCGATGTTCCTCCTTTCCAGCATCGGGAAGAGAATATCTTCCTCTCGCTGATGATGGCTCTCAGCCTCGACCAGATGATGAGCAATCTCTTTGAGCTTCTCCCTGTCCTCACCCAGTCTTTTATAGCTGTTCCTCTCCTTTAATCTTCCGACAAGAGAGCTTAACTTTTGCAAGTTGTCCTGGATGATCTTGTGTTCCTCCATCAGGGTGTGGACAGGATGGGGGGCGGAGACTTCGATCCTTTTTTCAACAAGAGAGTCCTTCATCACCTCAAGATGGATATCGCAGAGACTTTTGCGGACCTCCTCATGAGAAACACCTTCTCTGATAAGCTCTTGCTCCAAATTCCCTATGGTCTTCGCATCCACACTCTGGAAGAAATCCTTAGCCTTCTGCTTTGTTTCTAAGGAGACCTCGCCCCCTTTCAGCTCTGACAATAGCTCTTTGAGATCTTCTTTTGCCCCTTTTCTTTCGGCGGTTCTCTTGATATTTAAAATCCACTCATCTGGACCTTCGTTCTCGCAGGAAACTTCAAATTCTTGGCGAGCTTTAAGCAAGAATACCAGTGGAACTGGATTAAATTCGACGATGATCTTAAGGGATGCGCCTGTCCTGAGCTCATCAAGGCTGGGAAAGATTCGTTCCTCCCTTTCCTGATGCTCCAATCCTCTGACGTCGATGGTTTGGGTCAAATTCATTCAATTCCTCCTTTCTTCAATTCTTAACCAACGGTCTATTCCTTTTCTTTCTACCAGCATGAGTTTTACCTTTTCCATCCAAAGGTTCTGAAACTCGTGCTGTTCCCCTTCCTTGGCGGCGTCCCAGATAATCTTTTCCAGAAGCTCCTGCAATCGGCTGGCCTTCTCTACGGAAAAGGGAATCAGCTGTGGATAGAACTTAGCCAAGATTGCTTTGCCGTTATCCAGTCTTTTGAATTCAAATGACATGGCCTCTGGTTCGGTTCTCTCTGGCCGAAAGCGGAGAAGGTCTTTCCTGCGGAACCGATGACCGAGTCCTCTAAATCCGGAAAGCGGCGCAGCCCCGGTCAGGAAGGTGAACACCTGGCCTATCACTCCATAGACTCCCTCATCGGTTGCTCCATAGATGGTGATGCTTATCTCTCCTCGAGCAGGGATGTCCTCTTGATACAGTTTTTTCAAAGCCTCCTGGCAGATCAAATAAGCTCCGGTCACAGTGGGACAGGCGTGCCCGGCCATCTTGACAGTGTCCGTGTAGCTATATTCAAGAATAGCCTCCTCGACCCTAAAGGTACCGAGGNNTAGACATTATCCTCACCTAGGAAACGGATGAGGCTTTTAAGGCAGATTCTCCTTCAGCGAGATGGGCCAGAGTTACCGATTCTAATCCTGAGATCACAATTTTTTCTATTTTAAGTTCTTAGCGATGTGTACTAAAGCCTTGGTGGCATAGTCAGTGTCCCTGTTAATTTGCTCCATTCTTAATTTCTGCTAATATGATACTAATAAAGTATCATTATGTCAAGAGAAAAATTTAAAACTTTCTCTTCCCTTTAATGGACCCAAAAAGGCCGGATTGATTCATAGGTTTAGGGGCCGGGACCTGACGTTAGAGTGTGTGCGGACATAGCCTTCGGGCTAAGGGCACGGATAGAAGGAATTTAGCTTTCGGGCGGTGGGATTGCCTCAAACCCGTTGACCGTCCCTGATTTTCCATGCTATAAGCTCAGAGGAAGTCGCCGCGATCATGGACCTTTTTGTCCTCGAAGAACTTGTCATCGTCCTGGCCGCCTCGGTCCTCATCATCTACCTCTCCCATAAGCTGAAACTGCCCTCCGTCGTGGGATTTCTCTTGACGGGAGTGCTCATCGGACCCGGCGGCTTCTCCCTGGTTAAAAACACTGAGACCGTCAGCTTCCTGGCCGAAATCGGCGTCGTCATGCTCCTTTTCACCATCGGCCTCGAGTTCGAGCCGGCCCGGCTGAGGCGCATCCAGAGAAACTTCTGGGCCGGGGGCGGGCTGCAGGTTTCGTTGACGACGGCGGCCTGCGTCGGCCTGCTCATCGCCGTCCTCGGCATCGGCCCCCGGGAAGCCCTCTTTTACGGCTTCCTTGTTTCGTTAAGCAGCACGGCCGTCGTCCTCAAGATTCTGGGAGACCGCGGCGAGACGGATTCTCCCCAGGGGCGGATTGCCCTTGGCGTCCTGATCTTCCAGGATATCGCCATCGTTCCCATGATTGCCCTGGTCCCCGTCCTGTCCAATGCCGGACGTCTCTCCCTTTCGGCCATCTCCTTACGCTTCGGACTAAGCGCGGCCGCGATCGCCGCGGTTTTCGCCGTGGCCCGCTACCTCATGCCCCCTATCCTCCATATCGTCGTCCGGACGCGCATCCGGGAGGTCTTCCTCATCGCCACGCTCTTCATCTGCCTGGGAATGGCCCTGCTGACGTCGACACTCGGGCTGTCGCTTGCTCTGGGCGCCTTCCTGGCCGGGGTCCTCATCGCCGAGTCCGACTACAGCCACCAAGTCGTCTCCGATATCCTGCCCTTCAAGGACGTCTTCAACAGCTTGTTTTTCATTTCGGTGGGCATGCTCCTCGACACCACTGCGGTCTGGAGGTTCAAACTCACCGTCCTCGCGCTGGTCGCCGCCATCCTCCTCCTGAAAGCCCTGATCGTGGTCCTGGCCGTCATTCTCCTCGGGTACGGGCCGCGGATCGCCATGATTTCGGGACTGGCCCTGGCCCAGATCGGGGAGTT
>DQHV01000159.1:9220-18859 GCA_003524335.1 Candidatus Aminicenantota bacterium
ACGTCCTCAAGGAGGCCGGGATCGGTTACGTGATCCTCGAGCTCAACCCGGTCACGGTCAGGGCCGCGGCGGCCGAAGGAGAACCCATCATCTTCGGCGACGTCTCCAGCCGGGTCATCCTCGAGGAAGCCTGCGTGCGGCGGGCCAAGGGGATCGTCTTCGCCATCTCCGACCCGCTGATGACGCGGCGGGGCGTCAAGGCCGTGAAGGAGCTCAACCAGGATATCTTCGTCATCGTCCGAACCCGCTACGCCTCGGAAATCGACGACCTCCTGAGGCTTGGGGCCAATGACGTCATCCCTGAGGAATTCGAGACGTCCATCGAGANNAGCGCGATTCGGCCCGTTACCGAGAGAATCGCCGACCTCCTCGCGGCGGGGACGGCCGATACCTTCTATGTTGGGAAGGAGGCCTGGCCGGCGGCAAAGACGCTCGGCGCCCTTGACCTCAGGGGCCGGACTGGAGCGACCGTGATCGCAGTCGTCAGGGGAGAGGAGTCCTTCACCAGCCCGGGAGCCGAGTTTGAANNGCGGACGAGCCAGTCTCTTCCAGTGGAGGCGCCTGACCTTCGCCATCGCCACGTCTTTTCTCGCGAAATCTGGTTAATGGTTTGCCTGCGGAGGTTTTCCGGCAAACCGTTGATACTCCGCCCGCAAACGTCCGGCATCCCACCGGCCGGGATGGATAAAGACTCGGTAGCGCAGGGTCATACTTTGGCCCGGTTTGAGGGTCATGGGTCCGTAGCAGATCACGGCCGGGGTGAAAAAGCTCATCACGGCCCCGCGGATGGCATACCACGGCGTCGGGGACCGGGGGTTATCCGGATGGTCGCAAAAGGCAATTCCCGCCGGGCGTCCATCGAAAAGGCCGGAATAGTCCATGGCCGTATGCTCCCCCCGGTAGCGGTCTTCCTGGAATCCAATGATGGGCCCATCGCTCGTCGTCACTTGCCGTTCAGCGACGTCCTTGGCGAAGCGCACCGAAAGGCCCGAGTATCCGCCCCAGGACTGGCCGCCCGGTTCGTCCGGCAGGGGAGTCCGGTCTAGGACGATGGCCCGGACAGCCGTGAAAACAGAGGTCCAGTCCATGGAATACCCGCGTTCCGCATCCGGCTGCGTGATCTCGATCGTCCTTTTTTCGGTCAGGACGGGATCGGATTCGGCGGCGGGACAGTAGGCCAGGTCCATCCCGACTCCGGCCGAGAAGTCCTCTCGGGCTATGACTTTCACGTTGTTCCATGTGGTCCGGCCTTCAGGCCGGCCGGTCTTCGGGTCGATCTCCCAGTAGTTGACCTTGTTGATGAACTTCCAGCTAAACCAGAGGCCGTGATGCCAGATGTGGTCGGGGGGAATGTCCCAAGTCAGCGTCTTCCCGTCAGCTGTACTAAGAGGATGGAAGTAAACGGTATCAAGGGTTTGGTCGTAACGGAATTGCCAAAGGATTCCGCCTGGCCCGATGAGCGCGAGCGACTTTCCAGCCTGCGACTCCCAACGCCATGCGGGCTGGCCGGCGGGATTGGCCTTTTCGACCACCCGGCCCGTCGCGGCCCATTCGACGCCCCGCCTGAGCAGAGCTTGATAACCCGGGTTCTTCATCGCCTCGACGTCGTGGCCCAGGAGAAGCGTGAAGCATCGCCCACGGTCGAAGCGGCCGGCGAGGGCGGCTGGTTCCCACTGCCCCGTGCCCTCCTTATCAGGAGCCGAGTAGGACGAAGCCAGGACCGTTGCCCCTTTCGAAAGCCCCGGCCTGTTCCACAGTTCATCTTCGATCTCGAACGGCTCGAGTTCGGCGGTGACCGGATGATCCGCTTTGTCGATCCGGACCGAGAATTTGTGGCGGGGACCATGACTGGTCTGACCGGCCTTCCATGTCGCCAGCGTCAGCCTCCCATATTCCTCCCAGTCCGGAAATGAAGCGCTGCCCGCATGGACGACGACATGGCCCTTTCCCCGGTGCACGAAATCGAAGTAGGCCCGTTTGGCCTCTTCGGGCCAGTTCTCGGCGTCCGGGCCGAGGCCGAACGAGTTCCAGTTGCTCAAGATGACATCATAGGGTTCGAGAAAGGAAGCGGTCAGAAGCCCGGGCGTCTCGGAAACATCGACCTTGAACCGGCCCGTCTCCTCGAGGATGACCCTGAGCTTCGGAGTAGTTGCCTTCCAGTCGTGGTTATTCTGTCCGCTCAGGAGGAGTACCCGTACGGCCGGGCCCGCGTTGGGCTCGTGCTTTTGCCCGATCGCAGGTCCGATATTAGAAATGAGAAACGCCGCGGCGCAAGCGGCCGGGACGCGCCCTAAGCGGATCATGGTCGTTTTTTGCCTGCTCTAGAAGAGTCCTCCTTATCAGCTTTGTCGGCGAGAGCCTTCGCTATCGCCCCAAAGATCACGGCCACGAACAACGCGATTACGGTCCTATCGACCTCTCTTAGCCCGGGAAAAGCCGCATCAAACGCAGTGGCCTTCTGAAGCATGCTCCAGGCGACGAAAGCGACCGGCGGGATGATGACACGAAGTATGTCCCACGGATCTTTTGTCGGGAGGCGACGCACAATATACAACACGATGCTTACGGCGATAAGACTCCAGAACGCCCAGCGGAGCGTTCCCGGATCTGTAATCGTGGTGATCGATTGTCCAGCTTGGTCTTGCTCGGTCTTTGTCGTTAGAGAAAGAATTGTCGAGTGCAGAGCAAGCACCTCTGCGGGTACTAAGGCTGCGACCGCGTCTATGTAGGTGCTCATACCGGGTGGGGAAGTTGAGGTGCTGGCGCCTGAAGGAGAATTAAACCGTTTTGTCGTCAATGCGGCATATGCCCAAGTGCTCATCAGAGGCCTCCTTTACATTAAATAAAACCTCAGCGGACGCGGCGGTACTTGATCAGCAGCGACCCCGGCGCCTCGGGAATCTTAATGCACAATCCCGCCGCGAGCTCGCGGCCGGTCTTGAACAGAGTGATCCCGTAATCCTCGAAGGTCACCTCATAATCACCGTCAGGCTCGAGGTTATGGAGGATGACCGTGATCGAGGACTCGGCGGCCTGATGCCTCCGGAAGGCCAGGACGATTCCGTCCCGCTCCTCCGGCCGGTTCCACTGGAAGGCCGCCCAGGCCTCATCCGAGGTCGAGTAGTCCGTCAGGGGGTAAAAATCTCCATAGAAGTAGGGCCGGAGCGTCCTGAACTCGGCGATATCTTCGTGAGCCTGGGCTAAGTTGAAGGGCGCATTATTGTACGTCCCATTGATCTCCCAGCCCAAGACCAGTGCCCCGCCCATGGAGCTCCGGAAGAAATATTTCTGAGTGTTGTTGTTGCCTGTCCCGCTGCAGGGGAGGAAGAGCTGAAGGCCATAAGTGTGGCACTGGTACCCATTGGGCTCGAAATAGCTGTAGTCGGTCCGCCAGAGCGGCACGCTTCGGCCGATCGTTTCCAGGTCGATCCGGCGTCCGCCCGAGGCGCAGTTGTCGATGAGAAGCCCGGGAACCCGATCCAGAAGAGCATCCCAGTAGGCATACAGCCCCTCGATGTGCTTCATCTCGGCGATGCCGACGCGGTCGGGGGTATCCATCGCCTGCCAATAGGGGGCGGGGTCGAAATTGAAGTCCTGCCGGTAGATCGTCACGCCTTCCGACTGCAAAAAATTCGAGATATGGTCGGTCAGCCAGCTCAGCGCCTGGGGATTGCCGAAGTCGAGAAGCCGGTTGGGATTTCCCGGAAGCTTGGTCAGCCATTCGGGGTGCTCGCGGTCGAGCCAGGTCGCTTCATAGACACGCTCTGGTTCGAACCAGACAACGAACCCTTTCCCCCACTTCTTGGCGGCTTCGGTGACCGGTTTCAAGCCCCGGGGAAACCTCTCCCGGCTGGGAAACCAGCTGCCCACGCCCGACCACCAGGACCGAGTTGCGTTCTCATACCATCCGGCGTCGATCCAGCAGGCCTCCGGGTCGATCCCGAACTGGCGGAGGCGGTCGATCATGGCCAGGGCATAGCTTTCGGTAGCGCAGACGTACTCGTTGCAGGGGAAAGGCCCGCCGAACCCGACACCGTGGCTGAGCGGAAGCTCGACCGGCTTTCCTTGCGGCCGGGGGGTGTGATGGGCGAGGACGAACCTTCGGAAGAGGTTGTGTCCGGACATCCGGTCGGCGCTCTTCCAGAAGAGCAAGGCGATCGAAGGAGACCGAACTTCTTCTCCCGGCTTCAGCCGGAAGTGGGTCCTCTCCATTCCGGCATCGAGGCGGAGGGTATGTGCCCCCGTCTTCTTGACGGACGCTTTCCACCTGCCGCTCCAGCCGACGGCGGCCACGATTCCCCTTTCCGGCGCGGCGATGTTGAAAAAGGGAAAGGCCGTCGTATCGGAAGAACGGCCTCTAGTTGGACCGAACCGGACTTCCGCGTTTTCGGGAAGGGCGTCGCGGACCGGGGCGAAGTCGGACCGCTGCGCGTCGCTCCCCAGGGCGCGGTAGAGCACTGATTCGCCCTCGGGCCAGTCGGCGAACCGCACGACGCAGTTCATGACGTCCGCGATGACCGGTGTATCGGACGATCCCTCGTTCTTAAACCGGAGAACCCACTCGGCCGCGGGAAAATCGGGGTAGAGAGTGTAGAGGGCGGTGACGCGGAGCTTAGTGGCGGGGTCGCGGTAGACGACTGTTTCTATGGTCTTGTCGCCGTCCGCGCGCATCTCGGGAGCGGACGCCCATCTGGCCAAGAATTCAGAGGACGGCTTGCCGCCATATGTGAAGGCAAACGGCGGTGCGGCGGTCCTCTTGATGTGGGCGGCGACGAACCTGTCGAGGTTCCCCCGGTCATGAGTGGCCGCCGAATCACCTCCGGCCGCAAAAAAGAGCCGGACCAAAGCCAATAGTGCAATGCCTAAGAGACAAGTCCGCTTCATAGGGTTTCCCTCCATTCCATTTCTCGATATCGGTCTGCGGTCTGACCTTCGGTCAGGCGGTCCGGTTTAGATAGACTTTAGCCACGTAAGGGGAAGTCATTGACTGGAGCATGGCCCCGTAATCGAGGTCGAACTTGACTTCGTCTCCGACCTTGAGGTCCGTTTTTTTGGCGTCGGCGATCAGATGGTCGCTGCTGGCCCCGAGGATGTCGATTTCAATCCTCGGGTAGATCTGGGTGTAGAGGACATCCTGGCGGCCGATGTTCAGGATGGCCCGCCTGATGACGCCCCGGTCCGAGAAGGTAGGGATGGTGCCGAAGGCGTCGAGCCCGATCTCCCCGTAGGGGACGGAAGGCTTGATTTTGGATTCGATGACCTCGGCGACGAGGGCAAAGGCGTCATAATAAAGCCCCGGGATTCCTTTCTCCTCTAAGTCTCTCCCCCCGAGCAGGAGGGCGTCTCCGATACGGGCGAAGTTGATATTCTTGGCCTTGGCCACGGATTTGAGCCAGGAATAGACAGTCGAGCAGCCTATGGAGACGAACTCGAGTCGGAGCTTGAAGCTATTCTCGATCTCTTGCGCCAGAGAGGACAAAACGGACATGTTGTTCTCATCGGGCTTGACGCCGCCGAAGCAGGAGAGGTTGGAGCCGATCCCGGCCAGTCGCACCCCTTCGAGAGATACCGTTTCTTTAACGGCCTCTTCGAGGTCCAGGGGCATGATGCCTTCCCTCAGGTCTCCCAGTTCTACCATCAGAATCACTTTGTGTCGGACCCCGTTTCTCATGGCCGCCTTGGAGAGCTCCCGGATGACCGCAACTTCGGAATTGAGGCTGATATCGGCGTATCGGACTACGGCGTCCGCCTCGCTCAAGGTGGGCATCCGAAGCAGGAGCCGAGTCGCCCTGATCCCTGCCTCCCGCATCCTTTGGAGGTTGGCGATCCGGGAATCGGCCAGGATGGAGATTCCGTTTCTCACGAAGACATCGGCGATGATAGGATCCCCGAGAACGCCCTTGGTCACCCCGATAATCCCGNNGATGATAGGGTCCCCGAGCACGCCTTTTGTTACCCCGACGATCCCCACTCCCTTGGCCCCGTAAAGGCGGACCATCTCCCGGACGTTATGGCCGATCTTGGCCAGGTCGATCTCCAGTCTCGGTGTGTTCATCGTCCGGTGGACCGCCTAAGCGGCCCGAGCTGACTATTTCTTACCCGGCCCGTAGAGGACCTTGCCGGGAAGGGCACCGGTGTGCTTATCGTGGTCGATGACCACCTTGCCGTTGACGATGACGTAGTCGATCCCGATCGAATACTGCTCCGGCTCGGTGTAGGTCGCTTTAGCGGCGACGGTGGCCGGGTCGAAGACCACGATGTCGGCGAAGTTCCCCTGTTTAAGTGTTCCCCGGTCCTTGAGTCCCAGCTTGGCCGCGGGCATGGAAGTCATTTTTGTCACCGCCTGGGGAAGGGTCAGGGCCTTTCGATCACGGACATACAGACCGAGAAAACGGGGAAAGGTGCCGTAGTTTCGGGGATGCGGCTTGCCCTGATGGAGGGGGCCATAGGGGGCCAGGGCTGAGCCGTCCGAACAGAGCATGACGAGCGGGTGTTTGAGGGTTTCTTCCGTCTGCTCCTCGCTCATCGCAAAGCCGACAATGCCGACCCCCCCTTTCTCTTTGATGAGGAGGTCGCAGGCGAAGTCATAGGGGTCCTGGCCGAGCTCGGAGGCGGCCTGCTGGATCGGCTTGCCGATGAAGCGCTGGTTCTCCTCTTCATCCAGGCCGGTGAGCAGGATATTCTCCCACGGCGTCCCCTCCAGCTTCACCATCGTCTCCTCCAACATCTTGCGCTTCTCGGCCGGGTCCTGCAGCCTTTTGACGAAGGCCTCGTTTCCTCCAGCCAGCGCCCACTGGGGATAATAAACGCTCAGGCCCGTGTTGAAAGCGGTGTAGGGATAGCGGTCGGCCGTCACCGCCACCCCTCGCTTGTCGGCTGCCTCGACGAGGTCGAAGAGCTTCGGCATCTTCCACCAGTTGATGGTTCCGCAGGATTTGAAATGGGAGATCTGCAGGGGGAGACCGGCCTTTTCGGCGATATAGATGGCTTCGGCCACGGCCTCGATGACAAAGCTGTCTTCGCTCCGGACATGGGTCGCATAGAAGCCGCCGTATTTCGCCGCCACCCGGCAGAGCTCGACCACTTCCTCGGTCGAGGCGAACCCGCTCGGCGTGTATTCCAGGCCCGAGGACAAGCCGAACGCACCCTGTTCCATAGCTTCGGCCACCAGCTTCTGCATGAGATCCAGCTCAGACGCGGTCGGCTTCCGGCGGTCCTCGTTCATGGCGTAATTCCGGATCGTGCCCTGGCCAACCAGGGTAATGTAGTTGAAGGCCATCCCGGTTTTCTGCACTCTGGCCAGGTACCCGGCGAGGTCGACCCAGTCCCGTTCGAGGCCGTATCGTTTCTGATATCTCTTTTCCTCTTCCGAAACCTCTTTCTTATAGGGAAATGAGGACCCGCCGCAGTTCCCGCTGACTTCGAGGGTCACGCCCTGCCGGATCTTGCTTTCCCCTTTGGGGTTGACGAGAAGCTCGACGGCGTCGGTGTGGGCATGGATGTCGATGAACCCGGGCGTGACTGCCTTTCCCAGCGCGTCGATGATGGTCCGGGCCTGGGCGCTGGCCAGGTCTCCGATAGCCTGGATGCGCTCTCCGACGATGCCCACATCGGCCTTCAGGGCTTTGTCACTCAGGCCGTCGACGACCGTCCCGTTTTTGATCAGGATGTCGAAATTGGCGGGAGAGGCGAACGCTTTGCCTCGGCCGATCCCGGCCCCGAGGCCGAGCAGGACACCTGCTTGGGTGGACATCTTGAGAAATTCGCGGCGGTTGAGTTGAGACTTCATTCTGGGCTCCTCCACTTGCGGCGATCGAAATTCATTTGGCTCTTTTTAATTATTATTAAATTTCCCAGCCTGTCAACGAAAAAGGATAGCACCTCCAGGGATGTCAACGGCTCGGTTTGTCTTGGAAGGGGAGTTTGGATAGAATGATTCACGAAATCGTCGTCCATGAAAAAGATTTCCGGCAACCGGCCCGGCGAGAAAATCGTGATTCTCAAAGGACGGAGGTTTCTGTTCCGGGTGGAGGACTCGGATGCACCGGCTGACTATCTGAAATATGAAGAGCTGAGGAATGCGGTCTGGCGGTATCCCCAGGACAGCCTGCCCGGCGGCCGGAACATGATGTGCGAGAATTTCCTCCACGACGGCAGCAGCCTTTACATCGGTGTTTTCGCCGAGGACGAGCACGGCGTCTTGGCCGTGTCAGGAGAGCGGCTCGTCGGGTTCAGCTACGGGTTTGCGGGTTACAAGGACAAGGAGCTTGGCTTCAGAACGCCGGACAACCTTCAGTTCTACTCCCAATATAACGCCGTGCGGGAAGATTATCGGGGCTTCCATCTCGGGATCGAAATCAAGGAATTCCAGAGAGATCAAGTGAGGGATGTGTTCGGACTCGATACCATCACTTGCACCTACGACCCTTTAACCGCCGTGAACGCCTACCGGAACATCCGCCATTTCGGCATGGATGTCCTCGCCTACCGAACCGATATCTACGGCGAATTCGGGGGGCTTCTCAACCGCCTGGACGTCCCCCGCGACCGTCTTTTTATCTCCTGGGACCTGAAAAAAGAGCGGCGGAGGCCGGAATGCGATCTCCGGAACTGGCTCGGGCCCGAACACTGCGTCATCGAAATAGATCGTGTCAAGGTCTGCGGAAAAAGCGGGCCAACAGAGCTCGAGGCCATCCGGGAAGTCCGGCCCGCGATGGACCGAGACCTGCTTCTCGTCGAGATCCCCGCCGATTTCTATTTAATGCTCCAAGAAACGGACGTAGAAGACGAAAACGTTAGGAGAATCCCGGTCGATTGGAGGATGAAGACCCGGCAGGTTTTCCAGACACTCTTGGGAAAAGGCTACGAGGTGAGCGATTTCTGCCTGACGAAGTCGACCCCTCGAAGATACTTCTATGTCCTGGAGAGGACAGGGGCGCCGAAAACGTGATCGCGGATCCCCTCGCTTCCCGTTTCTACTCTATAAGCAGGAAGGCGTAGCGGTTCATCGGCTGGTCATAGCGGGAGAGGACCTCGATCGGGTAGCCGAGCGATCTGACTGTGGCGAATACATCCACGGCCATCGCATCTGCGGTCGGCCTCGCCAGCCTCGGCTCCTTGCAGGTCTCGCGCGTGCCCGAGCATTCGGCGCAGATGCTGCAGCTGTCCATAGCCAAGAGGAAGGCCTTTTCGTGGCCGGACAGAAAGACTTCCCGCTCCAGCTTGAGGAGCTTGAGGCCAATCCGGCGCGTCCAGGCGAACCGCGCTTCGGGCTTGGGCACTTTCTTGACCAGGTGGAAGACGACGGCCCGGCGGTATTCCCGGAAAAAGCGCTCGCATTCCGCGACCGATGGAACGTTAGGAGGACAGGAGGCCGTCCTCCCGTATTCCCGGCAGCCGAACAGGCATTTCAGGCGGACCCATTGGGCGACCGCGATCTTTTGCGGGTCGAGCCAGCGGAAATCCGAGAACCCGTGCTTGTGGAATAGCTTTTCCAGGTCTTTTTTCGTCGTCATTTACGCTTCCTTTGATAGGCAATTTGGGAATGTCGTCACTCCCGCTCAGGTTCTTCACGCCGTTCCCGAAACGTTTTTCTCGGCGTTGCGGAACTCCGCTAAGGCTCGGGTATGGGATTCGTCA
>DQHV01000143.1 GCA_003524335.1 Candidatus Aminicenantota bacterium
TTCTACGAGGCCGGTGAAAAGAAAGAAAAGAGAATCGAAAATATCTATCTAAGTGGCGGGCTGGCCCAGCTCAAGAATATCACCCAGTCCTTCGAACAGAAGTTCGGGATCAAGACAGAGGCGTTTAACTCGTTCCGGAAGGTGTCCTTCGACGAGAAGAAGCTCGACCCCGCTTACCCGCAGGAGATGGCCCCCCTCTTCGGCGTGGCCGTCGGGCTCGCCACCCGGAAAATGGAAAAATAACATGATCCGAATCAACCTCCTAAAGCCGGAAAGCAAAGACTTCAAGGAAGGGCTCGCTGCCCCCGGGCCGGAGTTCAAGGCTAAGAAAGCCTTCCCCCTCACCACCGTCTTCACTCTGCTCATCATCGTCATCCTGGCCGCCGCCTTCTTNNAAGAAGAAGCTCGAGTACGTCGTCGCCAAGCTGGCTGAGCTCGAAAAGCAGAAAGGCGTCTTCGAGCGCAAGATCGGCCTCATCAACCAGCTGCGGGCCCAGAAGGACAACGCCGTCATCGTCCTGGACGAACTCAGCAAAAAGCTCCCCGACTGGGTCTGGCTGACCGATGTCTCTTCCCAAGGCTTGATGATCCAGGTCAAGGGCAACGCCCTATCCAACAACCTCATCGCCGACTACATCTACAACCTGGAGAGCAGTCCCCACTTCGCCAACGTCAACCTCATCTCCTCCACCCAGAAATCGGGACGGAGCGCCCAGTTCCTCGAGTTCTCGCTGACCCTTAACTTTGTGCTGCCCGAGGGCGCGCTGCCGACGCCCCAGAAGCCGGCCGCCAAGCCGACGCCTAAGGCCAAGATCAAGACAAGGTGACCACCATGAAAAACCTGCCCTGGTACGGCTACATCATCCTGACGGTCGTCATTCTCGGAGCCGCCTTTTTCCTCTACTTCAAGCCTCAGCACGCCGAGCTCAACCGGATCAAGGCGGCAAGGCAGACCGTGGAAAGGGAGGTCCAAAGCCTCCAGGAGAAGAAGCAGCAGCTGGACAAAATCGAAGCCGAGCTGGCCACCCTCACCCAGACCCTGAAAGAACTGGAAGTGATTATCCCTCTCAGGAAGGAGACCGATGTCATCCTCCGGCGGGTCCAGCAAATGGCCTTCGATTCCCGGCTGGACCTCGTCCGCTTCACTCCCCGGGGAGAGATCAACCGGGAATTCTATTCGGAATGGCCGATTCCGATGGAGATCAGGGGAAGCTATCATAACTTGGCCTCGTTCTTCGACCGGTTGAGCAAATTTGCCCGGATCTTCAACATCGAGAACTTCACCATCAAGGCCCTGAACAACCAGACGGATGATCTGACTATCTCTTCTACCTTCACGGCCAAGACCTACGTCTTCTTGGAAGAGGGAACGGAGGCGGCGCCAGCGGCGAAGCCTCAGCCCAAGAGGAGGGCGACATGAAACACACGGCCATAGTGCTGCTCTGTCTGGGCCTCCTGCTCGGAGGAGGCGGCCTCCTCTTCTCGCAGGAGGAAAAGGCGCCGGAGAGAGAAACTCTCATCGACCTGCAGACGAACCAGCCCACCTACGACGCGTCCGGCCGGAGAGACCCTTTCAAGAACCTGCTGGGAGGAAAAGAACTCAAGGAAAAAGCGGCCATCGGAGGAACGCCTCAGCTCTTCATCGATGACATCAACCTCATCGGGATCGTCAAGTACAAGAAACGGTTTACGGCCATCCTGAGCGGACCTCAGGGATTCCCGTACTATTTCGAGGTTGGTGACAAGCTGTCGGACGGTTTCATCCTGTCGATTGCCGATACCCAGGTCATCTTTCGCAAGATCAACGAGCGGGGTATTCCCTTGACCAAACCTAAGGATATTATCAAAGAAATAAACCCGGAGGAGCGTTAAAACATGAAAAGGAAAGCTTTTTGGCTGCTCTTCACCACAGTGACTCTTTTGGTCATCTTCACCGGCTACGGGTACGATTCGTCCTCGGCGGCCACGATAAATAAGATCACAGCTCAGCCGGGAAAGCTGAACACCCGGATCGTCCTGGAGACGGATTCCGCCCTGACACTCGCCCGAACCTACTACGAGGCCAAGGCGATCATCCTCGAGCTCGACCACGTCAACCTCACCGCCCAGACTCCAGTCGAGACGGCCGATGCCCAGTTCGTAACCGGAATCCAACTGGAAAAGACGGGGGCTGAGCAAGCCCGGCTCCAAATCCAAGTTCGAGAGCCCGTTCCCTACACGGTGATGGCCGAAGCGAACCGGACGGTCATCGAACTGAACAGGATCCAGAGAGGGCCGGGTGAATTCAAGATGGAGCCCGAGGTCCAACAGCGACTGGACCAGAATCCCGGTGCCAGCGTGTTCATGAACAAGTTGAATTGGGAAGAAAAGGACGGGGAGGTTCAATTTCGGGCCAAGCTCAGCGGCGGGACGGTCTCTCAGGTTTTCACTCTGGAAAACCCCCTCCGCCTGGTCGTCGACGTTTATAACGCCGTCTATGAAGAGCCCGCTTCCGTTCTTCCGGTCGATAAATACGGGCTGAGAAAGGTCCGGGTCGCCCAGTTCCAGCTCAGCAACCCCCGCTCCATCACCCGGATGGTCTTCGACCTCAAAGAGCCCAAGTACTACGACCTCCGCTCGGACAAAGACGGGATCATCGTTTCGTTCTTCAAAGAACAGAACCCCCTGCTCACCGCGGCCGGCACAACGATACCGCAGAAGCCCACGGCGCCTCCTCCTGCTCCGGCCGTTAACGTCCCCAAGACGGAAGAGGCACCCAAGGCGGAGGTCAAGGCCAGCCCGCCGGTCGTCCCGGCCAAAGCGGAGAACGGGAAAAACGGCAGGGCGGTCCAGGAAAAGACCGCCCCCCAGCAGGAGGACTTGACCATCGGCCAAGAGCAGGAGCAGAGATACGAGCCCAAAGTCCTCTCCGAGAGGGAGGTCAAGTATACGGGCGAGATCATTACCCTGAAGTTCAAGGATGCTGACCTCAGGGACGTCATCCTCTATCTTGGCGACTTCGCCAAGTTGAACGTCGTTTTCGACCCCGAAGTCAGGGGCGTGGTCACCTGCAACCTTGAAGATGTCCCCTGGGACCAGTCCCTCGATATCCTGCTTCGGAACAACAAGCTCGGCAAGGTCCTGGAAGGGAATGTCCTGCGCATCGCTCCGGTCAGCGTGCTGACGCGGGAGGACGAGGACCAAAGAAAACTCCGGGAGAGCAAAGAGCTGGCCGGGCCGCTCATCGTCAAGACCATCACCCTGTCCTACTCCAAGGCCCGGGACGTGATGTCGCTCCTGACCTCCAAGAAAACGCAGCGCGGCGAGATCACCATCGACGATCGGACGAACACGCTGATCATCGCCGACGTCCGGGAAAACTTGGACCTGCTCGAAAAGCTGATCACGGTCCTGGACACGCCAACGCCGCAGGTTTCGATCGAAGCCAGGATCGTCGAGGCCACCTCGACCTTCATTCGCAACCTCGGCATCCAGTGGGGCTGGCGCGGCATCGCCGACCCGTTCTACGGGAACCAGACCAGCCTGCAGTTCCCGAGCAAGGTCCTGGCGGACGGTAACGTGATCCCCCGAGGCATCGTGACCAAAGGCATCGGAGGCCCGCTCGGCGGCTACGCCGTCAACCTGCCTGCGCCCGCCTTCAACACCGCCGTCGGTTTCTCCTTCGCGAATATCCTGGACACATTCCGGCTGGATGTTTACCTTTCTGCCCTGGAAACGGCCGGAGAGGGCCGGATCATCTCAAGTCCCAAGGTGACGACGCAGAACAACCAGCAGGCCGAGATCGTCCAGGGCCGGCAGATCCCGGTGCAGACCGTGGCCAACTTCACGGTCACGACGCGGTATGTCAACGCCGCCCTGGAGCTCAAGGCGACACCCCAGATCACGGCCGAGGGCACAATCATCATGACGATCGAGATCCAGAACAACGCGGCCGATTTCGCCAACCTGGTCAACGGGATCCCGCCGATCACAACCCAGAGCGCCAAGACGACGGTCATGATTCCCGACGGCGGGACAACGGTCATCGGAGGCATCTACCGCACGGAGGATTCGATCACGCGGGACCGGGTTCCTCTGCTGCATACGATACCCATCCTGGGCAACCTCTTCAAATCATTCGCCCGGACAAAACAGAATCGGGAGTTGCTCATCTTCATCACTCCCCGAATCATTAAATAAGGGGTGCAACAATGAACACCATGAAGAAATCATTGCGCATAGCGGTTATTCTCTCGGCCTTCCTGGCGCTCTATTCCTGCAATCCGATCGAGGACGATTCCCGGTCGGCCAGCATGCTCCTCGTCGATAACGTCCTGGGCACGGACGCCGAGGGCAAAAGCGGGAACTACCTGCAGTCGGACGTCGTGCTCTCGTCGGGGACCATCAAGGCGGATACAGCGACGGCCACCCTCCGGGCCGAGACTTTGGACCCCGACCCGCTGTTGGGGACATCCCCGTACAACGATCTCGTCGTGACCCGCTACCTCGTGAGCTACACCCGGACCGACGGCAGGAACGTCCCCGGAGTCGATGTTCCCTATCCCTTCGAAGGGTCCATGTCGACGGTCGTCAAGGCGGGGTCGACGGCCTCGGTCTCTTTTATCATCGTGAGAGAGGTCGCCAAGTTGGAGCCTCCGCTCCTCCGGCTAGTCGATCTCGGAGCGGAGGTAGTCCTGGCCTGCACGGCCAAAGTGGAGTTCTACGGCCATGACACGACCAACAGGACGGTCAAAGCCACCGGCTACCTGACGNNCATGACAACAAACATGAAAAGGTGACCAACATGAAGACAAACAAAAAACCTATCTTGATCGCAGTTTCTTTGGCCCTGCTTCTATTCACCTTTTATTCCTGCAAAAGCTCCACCGTCAGCGAACCCTCACCTCTCGGGCCCTCGTCCATTGCCGTCATGCTCGACGTGAGCGCCAACCCGAACGTGATCGTTGCCGGCAAGCTGGACCGGCAGACAGTTGAGATCACGGCCACGGTATCGAGATACGACGGCGCTCCCATCTCCGACAGGGCAGTGTTCTTCGAGATCCTCAACAAGAACGGGAACCGGACGGGCCTAGGCTATTTCGACGGGAAAGAGTCCACGCAAATAGTGGCGACCGATGCGGGCGGCACGGCCCGGACCCACTACTACGGACCTCTAGAGGGAGAGATATCGACTAACCACGATCTTTACATCCGGGCGACCGTCACCTGGGAAGGCTCGCAATTTATCCAAGACAAGACTCCCCTTTATATCATCATATCTGATTAGCCGGCCGCCGCTCGTCCTACGGGAAAAGAAAGACGGATTTTTTCGAGCGAATCCCCTTAAGGCTTGGGCCAAGGACCCCATTCAGGGTTTCGAGCCTCCGGGCTTTAAGACTCAGCTGAACACGGAAGAGACCCCTCTTTCTGGCCATCGACGCCACTGAAGGCCCAAAAACCTGGACCTCTTTTCCCAAATCCTTCACCCGAGCGGCAAAAACTCGAGCTGTGGCCGCGACCCGTCGCGCATTCTCGCCGCTGAAAAAGACCTCGGCCAGGAAGGAGAAAGGCGGGTAGTCGAGGAGCCGGCGGAACTTGATTTCCTGCTCATAAAAAGCCAGATAATCGCCCCGGGCAGCCTCCCGGATACTGTAATGTTCGGGCGCGGACGTCTGAATATGCACCTCTGAGTTCTCTCCCTCCCGCAGGAAGCGAAAGGCGCTGCGGATCAAAAGGAACGCCTTCTGCCCCGACCGGAAATCGGCCAGATGGAGAATCATCTCCGGATGGAGGACCCCGACCAGAGTGACGGGCGGCAGGCCTGTTTGACGGGCCAGGTATTGAGTCCCGACCAGGATATCGATCTTTTTACTCTCGAACCCCCTGAGGAGGGCCTCCCTTTTCTCTTTCCGGGCGGCCTCATCAGCGGCGAAAACCTCGACCCGGCTTTCGGGAAACGCTGTTTTCAGCTCCTCGGCGACGGCCTCGATGCCGGCGCTCAGCCTGACGATCAGGCGGCCTCCGCAGCGGGGGCAGTTCATAACGGCCGGGACGGCGCGGCGGCAGGCATGGCAGACTAGCTTTCCTTCCTGCTTATGGTAGGCCAGGGACTGATCGCAGCGATCGCAGCGCGATACGTGCCCGCACTGTCCGCAGACGAGATGGGAGGCATAACCGCGGCGGTTAAAAAACAGGATAACCTGTTCTCGTCTCTCCAGCCGGTCCTGGATGGTCTTCTTCAGCCGGGGATCGACCAGGCCCGAAGCGCGGCGGAAATCGAGCAATGAAACCTTCGCCTTGGCCGTCTCTCGCCCGAGGTCGACGAGGAAGCGACCTTTTCGGGCCGAATGGAAGGACTCGACCGTCGGCGCGGCACTCCCCAGGACCAGAGCGGCCTTTTCCTCTTCAGCCCTGATCCTGGCTGCCTTCCGCACGTCAAACGGCAGGCCCTCCTGCTGAGAATAGGTTTCATCCTGCTCTTCGTCAAGGATGATCAGGCGGAGGTCGGGGAGCGGCGCGAAAAGGGCCGAACGGGGTCCGATGACGGCTACGGCGCGGCGGTCTTTGATCTTCTGCCATTCGAGCTCCCGCTGTCTGTCCGTCATCCGGCTGTGGAGGATCGCCAGGCCGTCTCCGAGCCTCCTCTCGTACGTCTCGGTCAGGGCAGGAGTCAGCGCGATTTCGGGGACAAGATACAGGACTCGGCCCGACCCGGCCGCGGCTTCCCTAATGAGATGAAAATAGATGGCCTCCCTCCGGCCGGCGGGGCCGAAAAGGAGGAAAGGAGAAAATGCCCGCTTCGCCATCACCTCCACGATCGCCCCGGCCGCCCGCCGGAGACCGTCGTCCAGAGAAAAGTCCAGCTCGAGCTGGGTCGGCCCGGCCGGGACACCGCCGCTGGGCTTCCGGCTCAACCGCTTCATCTTTTTCTCGACCATGACGAGCTCTTTCTTCTGCATCATGGCCAGGAGAGCAGGGACCTTCTTGGCCTGGACCTTCTTTTCCAAAAACAGAGGCGAATGCGGACGGGGCCTCAGCAGGGCCGCCACCTGGCGCTCCCCATCATTCAGAGCCCCCCGCTCCAGAGCCTCTTTCCCTTTCGGCGTCAGGGAGACGGACGCCCGGGTTCTCAACAGCAATGAAGGCGGCACGGCTGCCTGGAGGACTTCTCCCCAGGGAATGAAGGAGGAGCGGCTCACTCTCTGGGTAAAGGCGAGGAGCTCGGGTGTGAAAAACGGTTTCTCATCCAACACCTCGGCCACAGGTTTGACTCTCAAGGATGCCTGGGGCTTTTTCTTCCTGAGGCCGACCACGAACCCAGTCAGCCAGCGTTCTCCTAGGGGGACGAGAAC
>DQHV01000142.1 GCA_003524335.1 Candidatus Aminicenantota bacterium
CTTCGGCCTCCCCACTATAATATGGTCAGTTTGACTAGTTTTGTCAAGTTAAGGCGGAATATTGACTTGACAAAACTAGTCAAACTGACCATATTATAGTGGGGAGGCCGAAGGCGTGAAATCGATTCCTTTGACCCAGGCCAAGGCGAGACTTTCTGAGCTCGTCGAACGTCTCATCCTAAAGAAGGAACATATCGTGATCACCAAACACGGAAACCCCGTTGCCGCCCTCTTGCCCTACGAAGAATGGGAGCGCCAGCAGGCCGGGGCAGCCGGCGGCCTGGCTGCGGCTAAAGGCCCCCGCAAGGACCTCGACGAGGAGATTGACCGGATGGTCGAGGAGATCTACGAGGCCAGGGCGAAATCCAAGGCGCGGAAGGTCCGTCTCTGATGTACCTGTTCGACACGGATGTCCTCAGCCATGTTCTGAAGAAGCGGCGTTCGCCGGCCTTGATGACCAGGCTCAAGGGGACGCCGCAGGCCGCCCAATTCACGAGTGCGGTGAACGTGGCCGAAATTTACTTCGGTGTTTTCAGGAAGGAAGGCCGGGCCGATCTTCTCCGCTTTTATGAGAACGAAATCTTCTCCCGGCTGGTCATCCTCCCTTTTGACCGGGACAGCGCCCGTATATTTGGCCGGGTCAAAGCCGATCTCGAGAAGCGCGGGCTGCCCCGGTTTGAGCCGGACCTTCAGATCGCCGCCGTCGCCATCGCTAACAACCTGACCCTGGTATCGGGTAACAGCCGGCACTACAGCGGCATTCCCGCACTTCGTGTCGAGAACTGGTTGGTCTGATCAGATAATTAGAAATGGCCGGTGGAGCCGAAGCCGCCGGTGCCGCGGGCAGTCTCGTCGAGATCGCCCTCTCCGACGTCCACTACCTCGACCGCCTGCACGGGCTGGATGAGCATCTGGGCGACCTTCTGTCCCCGCTTAAAGACGAACGGCCCTTTGCTTAGGTTAACCATGACGACCTTAATTTCGCCCCGGTAGCCGGCGTCCACGACCCCCGCCAGCCTGTGGACACCCTGGAGCGAAATTCCGCTTTTGTCCCATATCAAACCTACATAACCCTCGGGGATGGCCATCTTGATCCCGGTCGGGACGGCCTTCACCTCGCCTGCGCCGAGCACGACTTCTTCGGCCGCAAAAAAGTCCATCCCGGCGTCGCCCGGATGCTGGTAGACCGGCAGCTTGGCCTCAGCGCTGATTCTTTTTACCCTGAGCTTCATGGCTTCTCCCGTGAATTAAGGGGACACTAAACTTAANNTTAAGTTTAGTGTCCCCTTAATTCAGACTCCCTCGACCCGGACCTCATCGAAATACGGCTTGATGAGCCCGGCCAGCCGCTGGATCTCTTCCTCCGGGTAGGGGTCGATCTGAGCAAAGAGCTTGTCCACCGGGTTCCGCCTCGAAAATTGCTGGATCTGGAAGCGCTTGGCCCGGTGGAGCATCTGGGCGATCTCGAGCAAATCCTTCTCCCCCACCAGCCCGGGCACGACTGTCGTCCGGAAGGTGTAGGGAAGCCCCGACGTCCGGACGAGCTCGATGCACCGGACGATGTCGTCTTCGGACACTTCAGACCGCGTCACCTGCTTGTACCGGTGCAGGGGCGCCTTGACGTCCATGGCGATATAGTCCACGAGCTTGGCCCCGACAAGGTCGGCCAGCCTTTCCGGCCGCGACCCGTTGGTGTCGAGCTTGACGAGCATGTTCCGGTCCTTGATAACCCGCAGCAGCACCTCCAGATCGTCCTCGAGCAGGGGCTCGCCGCCGCTTACGCAGATCGCCTCGAGCCAGTCCTTCCGCGAATCAAGGAAGGTGATGAAATAATCGAGCGGCATGGTGTCGAGCGCCTGCGGCCTCAGGACGAGGTCGGCGTTATGGCAGAAGGGACAGCGGAAATTGCACCCCCCCAGGAAGACCGTCGCCGAGATATACCCCGGGAAATCGAGGGGCGCGAACTTCTCTAGGCCCTTGATCTCAACCAACGGTCGAGCTCCCCGTGGTCGGTGAAGACCTCGCGCACCCGGCCCTCCTCCCGCAGCACGAAGACCGGCAAAATTATGGCGCCCTTTTCGTCGCGCTTGATCTGCCCGAGGTACTCCCGGACACGCATCTTCCCCGCCTTCTCCACCAGGCTCAGCTCCTCGCCCAGGAGCTGGAGCGGCGCCCCCTTCAGATACGCCTTGAAGGCGTCGCACCTGTCGCAGTTCGGGTAGGTGAAAAGCAGATAATCCATAGCCGGCTACTGGATCTTCTCGTAGGGGGTGCGGTCCTTGAACTCCTGCTGTTTGCCGTCGTTCCAGGTCCGGATCGGCCGGAGGTAGCCGACGATCCGCGAAAAGACCTCGGTGTCAGTTCCGCACTTCGGGCACTTCGGATGATCGCCCCTGACATAGCCGTGGTTGTAGCAGACCGAGAAAGTCGGGGTGATGCTGAAGTAAGGGATTTTGGTCTGGGCGATCTTTTTGACCAGCTTCCGGCAGGTCTCGCGGTCGATCGACTCGGGCAGGAAGGTGTGGAAGATCGTCCCGCCCGTGTAGAGCGACTGGATCTCGCCCTGGTGCTGGATGGCCTCGAAGATGTCCCGGGTGGCGTCGACGTTGAGCTGGGTCGAATTCGTCAGGTAGGGGTACTTCTCCGTGCCCGACGTGTAGATCCGGGGGTATTTCTGCCTGTCCAGACGGGCCAGGCGGTAGGCCGTGGACTCGGCCGGCGTGGCCTCGAGGTTGTAGAGGTGGCCGGTCTCCTCCTGGAAGGCTTCGAGCTGCNNGCCATCAGCTCCCGGAGGCGGGCGAACATGTCCTCCTTGGTGGAGGCCTCGAACGCGGCCCGGTTGAGGTTTATAGTGACGACGCCGACGGAGCCGGTCGAGTCCCCCGGGCCCCAGATGCTCCCCGGCCGGCGCATGAGCTCGCGCTGGTCGAGGTTGAGCCGGCAGCACATGGCCCGGATGTCGCCGNNGGTTCATGTGCGTGCCGATATAGTTCTGGAAGTAGGGGATGCCGTACTTGGCCGTGGCGTCGAAGAGGAGCTTGGCCTTGGGCGAATCCCAGTCGAAGCCGGGGCTGAGGTTGTAGGTCGGGATGGGGAAGG
>DQHV01000301.1 GCA_003524335.1 Candidatus Aminicenantota bacterium
CCATCTGGCGGAAGTAGGCGGCCCGCGGATCGTTATCGAACTCCAGGGCGATCTCGGTGACTCGGGGCAGGGGGTGCATGACGATCATTTTTTTCTTGGCGGCCTTCATGACCTCGGGGGTAATGACGTAGGCCGACTTGACCTTTTCATATTCGGCGACGTCCTCAAATCGCTCCTTCTGAACCCGGGTGACATAAAGGACGTCCGTCCTGGGAAGGACTTTATTGAGCGTCGTCTGCCTGGTCTGTGGAATTCCCTTCTCGGCCACCTCGTCCATGACGTCCTGGGGCATCCGCAGGACATCGGGGGAGACATAGTTCAGGGTGATCCCGCTGCACAGCGTAAGCAGACGCGCCAGCGAATGCACGGTCCGGCCGTATTTCAGATCGCCCAGCATCGTGACATTAAGGTTGTCGAGTCGCCCCAGCTCTTCACGGATGGTGAAGGTGTCAAGGAGAGCTTGGGTCGGGTGCTCGCCGATACCGTCCCCGGCATTGATGACGGGCTTGCGGCAGTGCTTAGCCGCCAGTGCCGCCGCTCCCACTTCGGGATGGCGCAGGACAATGACATCGGCATAGCATTCCAGGGTCCGCACGGTGTCGGGAAGGGTTTCGCCCTTGGCCACCGAGGAGTACCGCACCTCGCTGATGGGGATGACTGCTCCGCCGAGTCTCTCCATCGCCGCCATGAAGGATGAAGATGTTCGCGTCGAGGGCTCGTAGAACAGGTTGGCCAGGANNCCAGGATCTTCCCCTTGAGCAGGTCAAACGTCCCGATCCGCTCGACCATGATGCGCATCTCATGGGCGACCTCGATGACGTATTCCAGGTCGGTCCGGCTGAATTGCTTGACCGACAGGATGTCTTGGCCGTACCAGGGCGCCGTCTTATGGTCGCCGAACGGCAGACAGGGGCTTTTTGGCTTGCTGGGCATGAGGGCCTCCTTCCCGGAGCATGCCCAGACTATACCGCCGGCCGCGGTCCCATGTCAATGGAAAGTGGAGCCATAGGCCTCCAGGACAGAATCCAGAGCAGGATTCTACCCTGTTCTCGGGCTAGAGAGGAAGTTAGCTCGACGAGATCAGGCTTTTTTGGGGAAAAAGGCCTTTATGGGCAGCAGGATGCCGATGAGCCAGAGCCCGGTCCCGATCAGATGCCCGACCAGGTTCATCATATCGCCTTCGCTGATCTGCATCACGAGTCCATACAGCCAGGCGATGCCCCCGACAAACAAAAATGCCCACCAGGCCCATTTCTGGCCCTTCTTGAAGCCGATGAACAGGACGAATAACATGGCGATGGAAGTGGTCAGGGCAAATACCCCCATGTGCCTCGTTTGAACGACGATGGCCTCTGCCGCTCCTTGGTCCTGGATGTTCTCGAGTTTTGTTTCTGCCCTCGCTTCCAGAGTGCTGTTGGCGAACGTCTGAGGCGAGACGATGATCGCCAACGAATAGAGCACGGCAAAGAGCATGCCGATGAAAAGAACCGTAGTAGAAGTTTTTAACATTGACTCCCTCCTTGATGGCCGGATTATAAGACGCTTTTTGCAACTTTGCAAGTCTTTTTTTGGACGAAAGATGAGGCCGGAATTCAGCTGAACGAGGACCTCGGAGGAAGGGCTTGCCCCGCCTAAAAAGACCTGAGGCCTGGAGATTTTCCCATCGTAGCCACTTCTCCACGGCTATTTACGAAAATGGCCCCGTACTCGGGATATCTTTTGAGGATTGCCTCCGGCTCGGGACTGATAAAGAGGGCTGTGGAGAGAGCGTCACAGAGCATCGTCAGCGGACCGATGACTGTTACACTCTGCCTTTCTGTAGCCGGATATCCGGTGGTCGGGTTAAAAATATGGCAATAACGGATGCCGTTGCGTTCAAAATACTTTTGATAATCGCCCGAGGTGGCTACGCCCGTATTGCTGACGGAGAGAACCCCCAGATACCCTTTCTGCCGGGGATGCTGGATGCCGACCCTCCAGTCCTTGTTGTCGGGATTGGAGCCCCAGCAGTAGAGATCACCGCCGACGTTGATAAACCCGCACCTGATCCCCCTATCGCGCAAGGCCTTGACAGCCCTGTCCACGGCCCAGCCAATGGCGATCCCGCCCCAATCGAGTTTCATCCCAGATTGGAGGACAAGCCCGCTTGCTCCAAGGCGGATCTTTTCCATTCCTACAAGCGGCAAAACGGCCTTAATATCTTCAGGCCGAGGAACGTGATAGGCCCTGGAGGAAAAACCCCATAGTTCAACAAGAGGGCCGACCGTTATATCAAAATATCCTCCCGTATTCAGATAGACCTGACGCGACTCCTGAAAGAGCTCAAGGACGAGGGGAGAAGAAAAGTCTTGACGGCCGGGAGAAAAATGCTCCTCGACGGTAGTAAAAACGCGGCTGATTTCTTCCTGCGTGGCTCTGATTTGCGCGGCCTGGCAGAGAATCTCGACATCGCAGACGGTGTCAAAGAAGAAAAGCGTATAGCTCTGCCATCTCTCTTTAACCCGGCAGGTTACAGCGGCAGCCAGAAGAAAAATGAAGAGACTAAATCTCTTTCTAGCCAGTGATTGTGTCGACAAACCGGGGACCCTCGATCTCTAGAAGAAAACGATTGGGTGCACAGATAATCCGCTCGCCGGCCAAAGAGGCCGGAAGGGATGACTGGCAGATCTTGTGGCGGCACGTAGACGCCAGCACAACCGCCCTTCCTCTCTCAATCCCGACGACCACCTCGCCGCAGGCCGAGGCAAAGCGCTTGGACTGGTCCTTGCCAAGTGCCAGCACGGCGCGCTTTTTCCCGTCGGTGTAGATGGCCGCCGTGCGGCCGTGAGCCGATGGTTCCCGGGGGCCATTTAACGAGGCGATGGTCAAACAGGCCGAATCTGGCCTGGAGTCGTTCATCTCCTTCCATAAGCGGCTCAACCTGCGGCTGCGAATATCCTCGACTTTTCCATTGCGCACCAGGGTGAATGACGGCCGCGCCGCGTGATGAAGCGGTTGGAAAGAAAGAACCAAGCCTGTGGAGGAGGCGGGGCAGGCCTGTCTCCAGCCGGTCCGGCAGAGAACATGCTTGATTTTTTCCCCGGACGGGTGCGGATTGCCGAACGAAAATCGCCCGGACCAAAAAGAAGGCTCTGTTCCGAGCTCGCGCATGATCGCAGGTAGTGAATCCTGGGGATGATCGCTGATGAGATAAAGAGTCAAGTTCGGATCCGCGGACTTTCCCGGCCCGAGAAGCGGAGTGAGAAGCGATGTCGAAAGGACCGTTTTGATGAAATGGCGTCTATTCATGGAATTCTCCTTTATCGAGGATCTCGACAATCACCGGCCAGCGGACAGCTTGCTTCCCGCGGTGATAACGGCGATAAATTACGAACCCGCAGAACAAGACACCGGCCAGGAGACCGAAAAAACCGTTTTCATTCGAGCTGAAGCCCCCGAGCGGCGATAAGAAATACCCCAGGGCCATCCCGGCCAATGCGGCGATAAGCAGAAGCCCGAAAATCCTGGTAAGCTCCCTGGCATAGCTCGCCTCCGGCACCTCAATCTCCACTTCATCTCCGGGCGTCGCCCGGAGGGGATTGCGCACGGCGAGGAGCCCCTTCCCGTCTTTGTTCCCCGCACAAAGGGACATGGCCGAGCAGTTGCAGCAGGCGATCCTAGGCTTCGCTTGTACCCAGGCGAGGTTTTTCTCGACGCGGATGACGGTGGCGCTATCCCTCATTGTCCTTTTTCAGCCGGCCGATGGCAAGGGTCGGGCATTTCTCGATCTCCGGAATTTTTTCCGGCGGTATTTTTTTATAATCGGTGATGACGGCCAGGTTGTTCTCGATGACGATCGCCTCCGGACAGGCGCGCGAGCAGATACCGCAGGCAATGCAGGCGTTCTTGCAGGCCTTTCGGGCGACTGCCCCGCGGTCTTCGGAGCGGCAGAAGACCAGGATATTCTGGGAGATCGGGTGGAGCTCCAGGAGATTCCGCGGGCACGCTTCGACGCATTTTCCGCAGGCCGTGCAATTTTCTTCGATGATGACAGGCAGGCCGTCTTCCCCCATATACATAGCGTTAAAAACGCATGACCGCACGCAGTCGGCCAGTCCCAGGCAGCCATAAGTACAGAGTTTGTCTCCGCCCATGAGATGCGAAGCGTAACACGTTTTCAGTCCGAGATACTCGCTGCGCCGAGGAGCGGCGTGTTTTGTCCCTCGGCAGTGGAGACGGGCCACCTTCTTGATCACCTCTCCTGCTTCTACTCCAAGGATGCCAGAGATTTTTCCCGCCGATTCGGCTCCCCCTACGGGACAGCTGTCGGCGGCCGCTTTCCCGGCCGCAATGGCCTCGGCGAGAGCCTGGCAGCCGGCATAGCCGCAGGCGGCGCAGTTGGCCTGAGGCAAGGATTCTGCGATTTGTTCGATCCGCGGGTCGATCTCGACGGCCAGTTTGCGGTAGGCAAAAACGAGGCCGAGGGCAAAGAGGAAACCCAGGGCTCCCATGGTCATGATCGGGATGAGGTTACTCATTGCTTGATCATTCCTGAGAACCCAAGGAAGGCAAGGGCAATAATACCTGTAACAATCAGGGACATTCCCGCACCCTTGATAGCCTCGGGCACATCGGCCAGCTCAAGCTGCTCCCGGATAGCGGCCATCAGTACGATAGCGATGGTGAACCCAATTCCGGCGCCAACTCCGAAGACGACTGTCTCCGGGAAGTTGTAGTTCTTTAGGGAGGCGAGCAACGCCAAGCCCATGATGCAGCAGTTGACGGTGATGAGCGGTAAATAAATGCCCATGGCTTGATAGAGCGGCCGGCTCGTCTTCTC
>DQHV01000340.1 GCA_003524335.1 Candidatus Aminicenantota bacterium
TCAGCCGCTGGAGTGAAACCAAGGCTCCCTTCTGGCAGGCCTGGAGCCGGAAGTTCACTGCCCTCTCCACTAGAAAAAGGGTAATCGTCCTCTTCCTGGGTTCGCTCCTGGCCTTCAATACCGGGACGTTCCTCCTGGTGGCGGATGGGGTTACCTTCAGCGGAGATGAGCCGCATTACCTCCTCATCGGCCACAGCCTTCTCAGGGACGGGGATTTCGACCTGGCCAACAATTACGAGCAGCGGGATTATGCCGGTTTCATGATGTTCGAAGGTAAGATCGGGGCCCATGTCGTCCCCGGAGCCAAGCCGGGCAGCCGCTATTCCTTCCACTCTCCGGGAGTCGCCTTCCTGATGCTGCCCTTTTATGCCCTCAGCGCCTTGATTAAAGGCCGGGCGCTCGTCTTTTTCATCCGCCTGGGTATGAGCCTGTGGGGCGCTATCTTTGCGGTCCAGGTCTATCTCTTTGCCCGGAGCGAATGGCAGAAAGACAACCTTGCCTTGAAGCTCTGGTTCCTGACCTGCTTCACGACGCCGGCCTTCTTTTACTCCTTCCATGTCTATCCGGAGATCGTAGTAGCCGCCCTTTCTCTGGCCGTCTTCCGGATCCTCCGTTTTTCGCCGACGCTCACCTGGAAGAGAGCCGCTCTCTGCGGACTTTTTCTCGGGTCATTTTTCTGGTTCCATGCGCTGAAGTACATCGCCCTGTTTATCCCGCTCTTTCTCTACGGCCTCTGGGTCCTGAGGAAGAGGCCGCGGACGCGCCTGCCCCTTCTCTCCTATCTCTTGGCCGCGGCAGCCGTCATCTTTCTCTATCTTCAGTTCCAGCACGCCCTCTACGGGACCTATTCTCTCTCCACCGTCTCCTGGGCGGCGCAGATGACGGACACCGGCGAGGAATTCATCCGCTTCGCCAAAACCCTCCTTTTTAAGATCCCCCTGCCTGACCGCTGGGAAACGTTGGCCGGGTATTTTCTCGACCAGCGCGACGGCCTCTTCTTTTACGCGCCGATCTTTTTTTTCGCCCTCTTCGGCGCCGTCGAAATGTTCCGGCGTAAGAAGGGAGATTTCTGGCTGGTTCTTGGGCTGACGGCGCCTTATGTGCTTCTCTCCGCCTTCCTCACCCAGCGGACCGGGTATGCCCCCCAAGCCCGGCCCCTGGTGTCCGTGATCTGGGGGCTGACCATCTGCCTCGGATACTTCCTGATCCATAACCGAAAGACTATCTTGTCATATGTTTTCAACTTCGCCGCTGCCTTGAGCCTTCTCTTTGTCTTTCTCCTTCTCAAGTCACCTCGCAACCTCTACCAGGAGACGACCCGCGGACCGCACGAGAGAGGCGGCGGGCTGTTTTTCAGCCTCAGCAATCTCCACTTCCAGCTGACCGACTTCCTCCCTTCCTATATCAAGTCCGGCGAGGGAGCCTGGCTTCCCAACATCATCTGGCCGGCGATCTTGGTTCTCCTCATCGGGACCTATGTCATCACGAAAAGGCGGCCCATCACCCTGAAAGCCTCCACTCAGACGCTGCTGGCCTGCACCGGAGTGGCTGTTTTTTTCGTCTGGATTGTCCTCTATCCGCGGCTGGTCCTTCGCCAGCCGACCCCCACGGCGCTCGGCTTGGGGAAGAAAGTGACCTTCTATTCCCTTTCGCGCTCGGCCCGGATGATCGACCCGGGGCGGTTCCGGCTACGCGAGGACGGCCGCTCCTACCGTTTTTTCTTAACCACGGAAAAGCCGATCGAGGAGCTGCGGATTTCTCTGGGTTCGACGCAGGGAGGATATGACTACTCGATCGGCCTCTTCGATGAGGTCCTCGTCCGAGGCCGGACCATCCGGGAAATACAAGAGCTTAGGCTCCCCGAACTCCGCCGCTACAGGCTGGGCAAACAGANNCTTCTGGATGTCCCCCACCGCCAGGTCGTCTTCACCATCCCCAGGATGCTGCGGATATTCTTCAAGCATAACCGTCGGCTGCGAGGGAGCTCTGCCGCTGCGCCCTTCGCTATCTTGAGCTCAGCTTGACATCCGAGGACACGGCCGTTTATCATCTCCAGCGACGGGATGGAGCAAAATCAACACAAGGACCATGAAACTCATCATCCAGATTCCCTGTTACAATGAAGAAAAAAACCTGCCGGCGACGTTTTTGGACCTGCCCAAAACGATCGAAGGGATCGATCGGATCGAGACGCTGATTATCGATGACGGGAGCGAAGACCGCACCGTGGAAATCGCCCGCCGCATCGGGGTTGATCACATCCTCAGCTTGAAAAATCACCAGGGCTTAGCCAGAGCTTTTTCCGAGGGCATCGACAAGAGCTTGGAATTGGGGGCCGATATCATCGTGAGCACCGACGCCGACAATCAATATGCCGGCCAGGACATCCCGCGGCTGGTCCAACCCATTCTCGAGGGGAAGGCCGATCTGGCCGTAGGGGCCAGGCAAATAGAAGCCATCCCCCACTTCTCTCGGTTCAAAAAGAGACTGCTTCGCTGGGGAAGCGCGGTCATCAGGACTTTATCCCGGACGAAAGTCGAAGATGTGGTCAGCGGTTTCCGGGCTTTTTCAAAGGAGGCGGCGCTTCGGCTCAGCATCCTGTCGGAGTATTCCTACACCATCGAGAATCTCATTCAGCTGGGACACCAAAAACTCAAGATCATCTCTATCCCCGTTCGAACCAACCCGAAGTCGAGGGAATCGCGGCTGATCAAGAACATCCCCCACTTCGTCGGCCAACAGGCGGCCACGATCTTGAGAGTCTATGCCACTTATCAAGCCTTAAAAGTCTTCATGACTCTCGGTCTGATCATCATCCTTCCCGGGCTGTTGGGGTTTCTCAGGTTTCTCTACTTCTATTGGACCGGACAGGGGCAGGGGCACATTCAGTCCCTGGTCTTTTCTGCCGCCATGTTTCTGGGTGGCCTCCTTATCTTCATCTTTGGCCTCATCGCCGATCTCATCGGCAACAACCGGAAGCTGATCGAAAAGGCCCTCTATCGAATCAAAAGAATGGAGCTCGAGAACGCCGAAAGAACAAAGGATGAAGATTGATCTTATCGGGCCTTCCTATCCTTTCCGGGGGGGCATCAGCTATTACACGACTCTTCTTTTCAAGCGCTTAAAATCGAGGCACCAAACCCGTTTCTATTGCTTTCGAAGGCAGTATCCCCGATTCCTTTTCCCGGGCAGGACCGATCGGGAAGAGAGCCGGTTCTATTTGAGAGACGAGGAATCTCAGCCCCTCTTGGATGCTCTCAATCCATTGACCTGGCTGAAGGTGGCTAGACGCGTGATCGGCGACAGACCGGAACTTGCGATTTTCCCGTGGTGGGTCATGTACTGGGCTCCGCAGTACTTGACGATGATCTTCCTCATCAAATTCTTTTCCCCCACCAAAATCGTGTTCATCTGCCACAATGTGGCCGAACATGAAGCCCATTTTCTGAAGACCATAATCTCGAGACTCGTCCTTTCTCAAGCCCATGGCTTCATCGTTCATTCCGAGCAAGAAAAAGAAAACCTGAAAGCGCTCACCGGGAATCGCAGGATCACGGTGACGCATCATCCGACCTATGATGTTTTTAACACGGCGGCCATGCCCAAGACAGCCGCCCGAGAAAAACTCGGCCTTTCAGACGAAAAAATCATCCTGTTCTTTGGCTTTGTCAGAGGCTATAAAGGCCTGCCTTACCTGATCAAAGCCCTCCCTTTAATCCTGGCCCGGTTCAAGGTCCGACTCCTCATCGTCGGCGAGTTTTGGGAGGATAAGAAACCCTATCTTCGGCTCATCCGTAAAATGGGCGTCCAACAACACATCACGATGATTGACCGCTACGTTCCAAACGAGGACGTGCCCGGCTATTTCTGCGCCTCGGACCTGGTTATCCTTCCTTACACCTCTGTCACAGGAAGCGGGCTCCTCCAGCTGGCCTACGCCTTCGGCAGGCCGGTCGTGACGACCGCGATCGGGGATTTTCCAAAAATCGTCGCCGACAAAAAGACGGGATTTCTTGTCGCCCCCCGAAGCGCCAAGGGAATTGCCGACGCGGTCATGGACTTCTATGAGAATCATGAAGGGGAGGAGATGAGCGCCCGGATCAAGAAAGAACAAAGCCGGTTTTCCTGGGATCACTTGATCAGAGCCATCGAAGGCTTCGTTCCATGAAAAGCCTCATTCCGGGAGCTATCCACCGCTCGTCCAGAAAACACTTAGACGTCTGAGATCCATGGGAAAAGACACTCTCTACATGATCTTCGCCCAAATGCTTTTTATCGCCTCGGCCACCGCGGTTCACATCGGCATGGGAAGGATCCTCGGCCCGGAGTCGTACGGCGAATTCGGAGTGATCCTGTCCCTGGTGGCCGTGCTCGAGGTCTTTCTGGCCAGAGGCGTCCGCGATTCGGTGACTAAATACACGGCCGAATTCCCGGAAAAATCTCAAGCCATCAAGAGGCAAGGCCTGATCATTGGGGCCATTTTCGGGGGTCTCGTTTTTCTTCTGTACGTCTTGACGGCCAAGCCCATCGCTTTCGCTTTCCATAACGCCAACCTCACCCGGCCTCTTCGAATCTCCGCCTTAATCATCCCCCTCATCGCCCTCTATTCGGTCTTGATCGGCCACCTGAGCGGAAAAAGGATGTTCGGAAAACGGGCTCTGACCATGAGTGTCCAGTCTTTGGGAAAGGTCGCGGGCGTCTATATCCTCGCCTTGATGGGCTTCGGGCTTCAGGGGGCCATGAGCGGCTATGTCATCTCCTATGCCCTGGCCTTGCTGGCGGCATTTTATTTTTCAAGGGAAGCCCGAAAAGAATCGGAAGCCTTTCCCGCATCGAAGGTCCTCTTTTTTGCCGTTCCCATCGTTGTCTTTTCGATCTTTCTGTCTCTCCTCATGAATCTGGACATTTTTTTCGTCAAGACTCTCATCCAGGAGGGCCAGGCTGCCGGGTTCTACACCGCGGTGCTGGCTTTGACCAGAGCCCCTTATCTGGTCTCTCACGCTTTCGCCATCACCCTCCTTCCCGTCATTTCACGATTGACATCCTCGAATCGTCTCCAAGAGGCCTCGCGGTACATCAACAAATCCTTAAGACTCCTCCTGATTCTGCTTGTTCCTGTGGCCTTTATAACAAACGGTTTGTCCGGTCCGATCATCGAATGGATCTATTCTTCACGGTACCTTCCCGCGGCCCGCCCTCTCGGCATCCTGATCTTCGGCGTCACATTTCTCACGTTCTTTTCGGTCCTGGCGGCCGTCATCAACGGAAGCGGCAAGCCAAAGACCTCGATGGCCCTGGCTTGTGCCGTCCTCCCTCTCGATGTTCTTTTGAATCTGCTTTTGGTTCCCCGATTCGGCCTCAGCGGCGCCGCCGCCGCAACCACGCTCACCGGTCTTGCCGGGATGATCGCCGCCGCCCTCGTCGTCCAAAAAAAATTCGGCGTTTTGATGAACGGCCGTTCGTTCCTCAAGATCCTGATGAGCTCTTTGGTGTTTTTTGTTGTTCCCCGGCTTTGGCCCGTCTCCGGCTGGAGCCTCATCCTCTATGCGCTGGGGCTCTTCGGGTTCTACCTCCTCCTGCTGATTCTTCTCAAGGAAATCTCCCGGGATGACCTTAACCTTTTCAGAAACCTCTGGACGGGTATGATCAAAAAGAATCCCTGAAAAGCGCCTCGAAACGTGTCCCTGGACATTTATCCCTCTCTTTGCTACTTTGCCTTGGGGACCAGAGCATGAAGGAGAGTTCTCTTGTCTAGGGATCGAAAAAAGGAATTTCTTTTCGCCCTGGAAGTCGCGGCCATAACCTCATTTGTCTGGCACAAGCTTATTTTTGAGCCCTGGAGCGTCTCCAAAAGACCATTCGGTTTTTCGTTCGCGATCTTGGCGGGGCCCCTCATCGTCGTGGCCTTCAGTCTATCCAGAATTCTGAAGGCCTACGTCTCCCTTCTCGCAGCACGGACTCAGCGGGACTTGGCCGAACTCAAGGAATCCGTCAGCCTGACTCTCGCCCCTTTTCTTTTGCTTGGCCTGACCTTTCTTCAATACGTTTTCAATCTCAACGATATCGACCCAACGCTCCTGGCCGTTTCTTGCCTGGGCTTTATCTATCTCCATCTGATTTTCTTGACTTCCCAGAAGAGCGCCCGGCCAAAGACGATGCTGACCGCTGGAGCTTGGAGCCGCTCGATTTTCAAAGAGTGGGAGGCCAAGCCGTTTTCGCGCCGTCTCTTCCTGGTGACGGTCCTGGCCTATATCCTCTACCTCTCAGGGCTGATTGTCCCGGCTCTGCCCTTCACCGGCGATGAGCCGCATTATCTCCTGATCACAAAAAGCCTCCTCTCGGACGGCGATATCAACCTCTACAACAATTATCTGGACAAAGATTATCTGAAATTCTATCCCGGGGAATTGGACTCCCATGCTTATCCGGGGAAAAAAGGAGAACAATACCTCTATTCCAAGCATCATCCCGCCCTCTCCGTCCTGCTCGTCCCTTTTTATTTTGTGGGCGAAAAATTGGGGAAATTTGTTTTCGACCTCAACGGAAATGCCGGCCAAGAACGAAACATCATTATCTTTTTTTCACGCCTTCCCGTCTGCTTTCTAACCGCTTTTCTCAGCATCGCTTTTTTTCTTTATGTTTGGGAGCTCACCCGAAAAAGGAATACCGCCATCCTCTCCTGGCTCGTTTTCAGCTTCACTCCTCCCCTCCTCTTTTATTCCCACGCCCTTTATCCCGAGATTCTCGTCGCCCTCATCCTCTTGTTGGTCTCCCTCCAGATCATCCAGAAAAAAAACTTCTCCCCTGGGAGTCTATTCGGGGCGGGAATCGGCATCGGCCTTCTGCCTTGGTGCGGGATCAAGTACATCGTGCCCGCGGGGACAATTTCGCTCATCATCGTCTTTCTTTGGCTGAAATGGCCCGAGAAAGACGCCAAAAAAGCCTTGGCCTTTATCGGGCCGATTCTTCTCTCCGCCGGCCTTTATCTCTCTTTTCTCTTCCATTTGTATGGGAACCTCTCTCCTCAAACGATCTATCTAGGGACCGCCCCGGCGGGAAACCATCCCCTCTCGCCTTTTATCGTCTCGGATTTTCTTGATTTCCTGACTCGGCTTCTGGGGTATCTCTTTGATCAGAGAGCGGGCGTTTTCGTCATCGCACCCGTTTATATCCTCCTCCTGCCAGGCTTCTTCCTCCTGGCTCGAAGATCCAAAAAAGAAACCTTCCTTCTCGCCGGCCTTTTTTCCGTGTTCTGGGCTTTTTGCTCACTGAATTATTTTTACTGGGGCGGGTACTGCCCTCCGGCGCGGCCGCTGCTTCCGGTCCTTTGGATCTTGGCGTTGTTCATGGCCGGGGCATTCGCTTTCAGCCGGAATCGAGTGTCTCTTGTCGTCCGGAACGCCCTCGTGGCCATCGGCTTTTTCATGGCCGCTGTCTTCATTCGAAATCCCCGCCTCCTTTTCCATGAGAGTCTCTCCGACTCCGGATCGAGTATCTCTCTTGGAATGACGAGTCATTTTCTCGCCAGGTTCAGCAACATCTTGATCGATTGGAGAACGCTTGTCCCGTCCTTGTCCGCTCCGCACCATGAAAACACAGACTGGGTCCCTCTCCTCATCTGGATTCCCGCGGTTTTGGGGATAGCCGCTCTCTTTCTCCTCTCTGAGAAATCGAGAGACCCGGAGCGGTCGCTTCGTTCTTTGCCGGTCCACCTCGGCGGCGTGGCTCTTCTTTCGGTTCTCCTCATCGCCAACGCCTTTCTCAACATCCGTCTCGATAAGGGATTGATTCTCAAGGGCAAGGATTACGAGGTTTTTGCCCAGGACGAAAACACCTATACAGAGGAACTGGGTGGATTCTGGGTCAAAGGGAAAAGCCAAGCCGTCGTGATCATCAAAACAGCCGAGCCGACCGCGAAGTTCAGCCTGACTCTCTCCTGTCCGATAAAAGGAAAGACCACGGTCCGGATCGCCCGCGAGACAAGGCCGGTCGAGAGGAAATTGAGTGCAGGTTTTGAACAGTCCATCGTGTTCACGTCTCCGCAAGGTTTTCCCTGGAAGGGAAGCTATCTCTACCGCCTTCAAATCAAGGAGAGTAGCGGGTTTTATCCTGCGAGGATCGATCGGGACAGTCGAGATAGCCGATTTTTGGGAGTTTTTATCAGAATCGAAGCGAGCTTTCTTCGTTCCAACCCGAAATAGCCTCCGGTACCGGTTGGACTCTCTTGTTCACGGATTCTCTCTTAAGCCCCGAGCCGCGCCCCAGCACCAGGCCAGTTTTTGGGCATAGACCAGGGGCGCCGTCCAAGAGTATCGGACAAGGCCCGGGCTGTTCGCATAAATCCCGAGGGTCNNAACGGCGTCTGCAAAAGCGCGTCATATTGGTTGTGGAGAAGAATCGTTTTTGAAGCGTGCTCCGAGGCGTGTTTAAGAACAGCCGCCAAGCTCGTCCGGTCAGGGTCATGGATGACAACGGCCCGGGGTGCAAAATGGACTTGATGCCCTCTTGATCGGGCCCGGAGCATAAGCTCCATATCCGGGACCCGGCTTTTTTCGTCAAAGCCACCCAACTCTTCCAGAACCGACCGCCGGATACCCATATTGGCGCCGGCGATCGATCCCGCCCAGCCCTCCGTGCAGCGCATCATGAAAGGATGAAACTGGGCGATATTGTGGCAGAGCTTGATGTAATTCGAGACAGGACTTTGAATCGCCCCCGCCGCCAGAGGATGCCGTTCGAGCGCCGACGTCAGGCCTTCCACCCAGTCCTCCTGAGCCAGGCAGTCGTCATCGATGAAGAGGAGGACCTCGCTCCTGGCTGACCGGAATCCCCTATTCCCCGCGGCCGCCAGACCGAGGTTTCTGCCCATGGAAACATATTTGAGGTTGGACATATCTCGACCCGCCCTAGCACAGAGCTCTGCCGTCCCATCGGTGGAACCATCATCGACCACGACAATCTCAAACTGCTCTGAGGCCACGGTCTGGCAGGCCAGAGATCGAAGGGCGCGTTCGAGCCGGTGGACTCTGTTATAGGTACAGAGAATGACACTGGCCAACATTACGGAGAACCCGAACGGGGAATCCCGGTATTCTTTATCGTTTTATCCCCTCCAGCAAAAAATAGGCCTTGCCTTTTCGATTCGCGATAAACGGACGGACGCGGAAATCCTCAAAACAGGCGGCATATCTTTCCCTGACCTCGCCGGAATCCTTGAAATACCGGACGTGAGAGTCGAAGGAAAAGTTGGGGACAATCGCGTAAAATCGGGCGCCAGATCTGACGCGCTGGATCACTTCCATATCCTCTTGGACATGGTCCAGGAACTCCGCGCAAACAACGGCATCGTACGGAAATGTCGTAAACAGGTCTGTTCGGAGGACGTCTTCTACGACAAATCGAAAACCCGGACAGTTTTTTCTCGCCCATTCGATGCGCTTTTGACTGAAGTCGATTCCGCAATAGGCTGTGATGCCTGAGTCGCGGAGCAAGAGGGCCAATTGACCGGACCCGCACCCGACATCGAGGACTGAGCGAACCCCATCGCGGGTCATGAGGTCGGCCATCACCGACCATAAAAAATAGTGCTTCGCCTCGGTGTAGTGCAGGTGTGTTTCAACGGTCCGGGAAAACGCCCGATCATACCAATCGGAACTTCGTTCGCTCGGTTTTTCGTCCCTCTTCCGGATGAAACGGCCGAGTGTTTTCATCCCGGAGAGGAGGAGGGGGGGAGACAGGGCCTTGCCGAGCTTTTTGAGCTTATAATTCATGATGGATGAGCCCCCTTCGCTCGTTGAGAAGAATGGATTCTGCCGTCATGGGCGGCTTCAACCCTCTTTCAATCGGACGACGGCGATGGTGCAGTCCTCGGCCACCCGGTTTTTGTAGGTGCAATTTTGGCAGAGGTAGAAGTTGTTATTTCCTTTATTAAACTTTTTTCGAAATTCCCCGGCGCCGGTTCCTTTCCAGATGGGAAGAGCCCGTTGTCCATCCTTCGTCCTTCCAAAAGAATGGAGGTTTTTATAGTCATACTCACAGGGTATGATCTCGCCGAGCGCGTCCAAGGTGATTCTCTTCCAAGGCCGCATGCAGATGAAGGGCTTGAGTTTACGCTGGAAGCTTCCCACCTGGTATTCATACCTTTGATAGGTTCGGTTCGCGGGCGCAAAATCACCGTCCAGGTTTTCGCCCAACGCCGAAGGCAGGTCCGCTGTCTTAATAGCAAAAAAATCGACTCCGAGCTCCTCGGCCAGCCGATGGGCTGAAGGCAGCTCTCTCTCATTATGCCTCATGACGACAAACCTGAGGATCAGGCGGGGGGTTCGCGAACCTTCTCTTTTTTTTGTCCCGACAACGATTCTGACGTTTTCCAGCACGTTCTCGAGGTTCCCGCCCTTTCTGTATTGGCCATAGGTTTCCTGCGTCGTTCCATCAATGCCAAACACCAGGCTGTCAAGACCGGTATCGACGAGCCGACCGGCCGTGGCCTCGTCGAATTTCACCTGGCCGTTGGTGCTGGAATGGACCACGATATTTTTGGACTTGGCATAGGAGATCATTTTGAACAAGTCCGGATTCAGGAAGGGCTCGCCCCAATTCCAGAGCACGATCAAGAGCAGATAGTCGCCCACCTCATCGATGAACGCCTTGAATCTGTCAAAAGAGAGGAGGGCGGCGGGCCGGGCCGCCGTCTCCGACGTCGTCAAGCAGAGCGGGCAAGACAGGTTGCAAAAGTTCGCCGGCTCCACCTGGGCGATAACGGGGTACCCCAGGGGTTTTTGCGGCAGAAGAAATTGGTTGAGGCCGGCCCTAAAAAAGTTCCGGATTTTTTTGAGGGGGAGACCTTTGACCTCGAACGGAATTCGCTCGAATTCGAATTTCAACCGGCGCCGGATGAGGAGGTTGGGCAACTCCGGAAGGATCTCCTTGAATTGGAATATCTTCATCTCATTGGCCACTTGAATCGCCGGAGCCGAGCCAGCCGCTGAGATCTCTGTGGATCAGATCCTGAAGTCTCAAGAGATCTTCGCGGTAGGCGTTTTCGAGGGATTTTCTTGTTTCCGCCTTCATTTCAGCCTTGGCATAGGATTTGTTTTTCAGGGTATCCCGCCATTGAATCCATCGATCCTCCGTCAGGAGGAAGCGGCCAACTCCCCTGACGATCTTGCGCAGTCGAGTCGGCTCTTCAAAGAGGCGGTTGATTTTTTTAGATCGGGGAATGCCGGAAGTTTTATATCTCACCGCGACGTTGGGGACAAAGGATGGATCGACGCCTAAAAACCGGTAGACATCCTGGACGACTGAGACCGGGCCTTTTTTCAAGTCATCAAGAAGGCAAACCTTGACCTCGCTAAAATTTTCCAGATAGGCTTGAACTCCTCGAAAATAGAACCCGGCATCCTGATAAAACCAGATATGTCTCCAGCCCTCCCGCCTTCTTTTTTCTTCTTGCTCCAAGCCCTCCTCGAAGGATAAAAACTCCCTGTTTTCGCTGATGAGAAACGTATACGCCGAGAATGCTCTTTCCACCGGATTCCGGAGCGAGATGATGATCTTGGGATTGCCCAGATATTTTTGAATGGAGGGAATAACCTTCTCGGAATGATAGAGGTTTTCCGAGCTGGCCTCCCCGATCGCCTTTCTGTTCCCGGCCTTTTTAAAGAGCCGGCAATAATCCTCAACATCTTGATAGTATTTTCTTTCGTCGTCACCGATGCCCTTTTCCGGGACCGGCTTGAATTGGGCGAGGAAGAAGCTGGGCTCCTTGGTCGAACTCATGAAGACATCGGGATGCTCTTTCAGGTAATGGAAAAGAGAGGTTGTGCCGCACCGGCTCATTCCGACGATCAGGAAATTCGGCAGCCTTATCGTCCCGCGTTTTTTCATGAAGGGGCCTGTTTTTCCACGCTCAAAGCGGAGACGTTATTTTCGGCTCAGCCAGGGCGAATTGGAGAGACTGCTGCGTCTTTTCCCGACAGCGTCTCGGCACGTTTTTTTATCACAGGGATGGATGGATGTCAATTCCTGGGACAGCTAATCCGGCGCTGTAAAAAGCGGGAGGTCGAACTCGACCATGAGATCGGCCTGGAGCCGTGAGGGGCTTGAGATTCGAGACGACGATGCGACATCAGGCAAACTGGCGCGACCGGACAATTCCCTTCTTGTGGAGCTTGAACTTGACAAGCGTCTCTAGGATGGAGAGGCCGTAGACGAGGCTCCGCAAGAAGCCGATCCGGCTGGCCTCCTCGAAATAGCGCGTGGCGATGGGGATCTCCCGGATGCGCATCTTGTGGATGACGCCCTGGGCGATGATCTCGGAGTCGAAGACGAAGTCGTCGGAATTGAGCTCGAACTTGACCGTCTCCAGGTAGCGGCGGGAGTACGCCCGGAGCCCGGAGTGGTATTCCGTGAGATACATGTAGAAGGCCGCGTTCTCCATGGCCGTCAGGAGAATATTGCCCAGATATTTCCACTTGGGCATTCCGCCCTCGAGGGGGCGCCCGCCCAGCATCCGCGACCCGAAGACCGCGTCGCACGCGCCGTCGAGGAGCGGTGTGATGAGCTGGGGAATGACGGTGGGGTCGTATTGATGGTCGGGATGGACCATGACCATGATGTCGCCGCCCAGCCGGAGCGCCTCGCGGTAGCAGGTCTTCTGATTGCCGCCGTACCCTTTATTCTTTTCGTGGACAAAGACGCGCAGACCCAGGCTGCGGGCGATCTCGACGGTCCGGTCGCGGCTTCGGTCGTCGACGAGGATGATTTCATCCACCCAGTCCCGGGGGATGTCGTCGAGGGTCCGCTTGAGGGTCTTCTCAGCGTTGTAGGCGGGCATGACGACGACAACTTTCCTTGAGCGGGCGGGCATCGGACTGCAGCCTCCGGGTTTCACTTATATCATATTTTGGCGAACAGAAAAACCCGGATGATCTCGTGGTGAGCATCTCNNGTCAATCGACCGCGAGCACTCTCTGGTCCCGAAACGCCCTCAAGACTCTGTTTGAACCTCATAAACCTCCCCTTCCCCTCCTGGCGAATCAGGCGGGGTCTGAATAAGGTCGGCGTTTCGGGATTAGTATCCTTTCCAAAACGCCTCCAAGAATCTATTCTTATGTATTAATCCCCCTTATCCCCCTTGGTCAATCAAGGGGGACCTAGGACAGGTCGGCGTTTCGGGAAAAGGTCGGACTCTCCCGAGTAATTTTAATTTATGGGGTCGCCGTCGGGATATCTTTGAATGACCTCGGCCGGCACTTCGAGAACCTTTCCCCAACCGCCGAACCGTTCGAGCACACGCGGGCTGGTCAGGCCCCGCTTCTTGCCGTCCTCGATGAGATAGACTCCGCGGTTGGGCCGGTTGCTCATCTCGATGATCAATCGACCCGCGAAGGTGAGCTCTATCATCTCGCCCTCTTCCATTTTGTCAAGCGTATCGGAAGACACTTCGACCAAGTACTTCCAAGGATCTTTGCCCCTCTTCAAATCGTAGTTATAACGATAGAGGCTTTCCAAGTCGTTGAAGGCGTGGCGGACGAACTGGCCGGGGCCCACCCTTTCGATCATGTAAACCGCATCATCAACGGCCTTGACATACCGGGTGTGGAGATAGGCGAGGTTGTCTGCCGCCGGCCACCTGGCGAACTCGGCATCCATGCTGTTGAGCAGGCTCCGGCAGTCCGAAAGGGCGTAGGGCATAACTCCGGCGCCGCGCATGGACTCTTCCAGGTCCTGAAAAGAGTTGGTGAGATAAAGAAAGGCGTTGTAGAGGTTTGTGCGCAGGAACCCGACGCTGTAATAGTCCGATTTCTCTTCGGTCAGGCGCAGGAAGAGACGGCAGGAGGCCAGAAACGCTTCCGACTTGAAAAGGACGGCCTGTTCGGCATCGCTGATGGTGTTGTTCCAGCCTTTGAAATGGCCGAAGCTGCTCTGGGCGATATGAACGGCCTGGCGCTCGAGCTCGATGGCCAAGGTGGAGATCGACTGTCTGCGATCGGCCGTCGCGACCGAAGACAGGATAATGAAAAGAAAACAAAAAGCGAGGAAGGCCGATTCGTTCCTTTTCATGGGGTCCTCCGCACCTATCCCTTTCAGTTTACTCCGGCGGCCGCCAAAGTCAATTCGCAGCGCCGGTCAGAGAAATCCGGCTAGCGGCAGTAGTATTCGACCATCCGAGCGACTGCGGCTTCGCAGACCCGGCAGAAGGGTTTCGCACCCTTTGTGAACATCAGGCAGTCGACGGCCGGCCGGTAAAGGCCCTGGGCAGAATAGCCGGCGCCCTCGAATGCCCCGACCTTTCCCCAAAACTTGCTCTTCATCAGGAACTGGTCGACTTTGTCCGCCTGCTCACGCGACAGCCGCTCGGACTCTTCCTCGACCTGGGCCACTTCGGCCGCTGCCGCCCCGCTCCTTTTCATCGCGGCGATCCTGGCGTTGATCTCCCGGCGGACCTTTTGGTAGGCGTTGTCCATCCGGTCGAATTCCTCCTTTTCCCAGGGCGTGGGAACAGAGGCCCCGGGGCTGACCAGTTTCTTCCACTTGAGCTTCTTGGGGTCAAGGAGGGCGGTGATGTTGGCCTCGAGAGGCTCCAGTCCCTTGGGATAGAACTCATTGTAGGCCACATCCGAGGTATAGTATTCATCTCCCAGCCCGGCGAAAGAGTGACCGAACTCGTGGAGGAACAGGTATTCGTACCATTGGTTGTCCACGGTAAACGTGCAGTAGAAGTTGTAGATCCCGCCGCCCCCATAGCGCTTGTGGTTGACCATGATGAAGAGGGCGTCATAGGGGACATGGGCGGCGATGTCGCGCAGGCTCTTGTTGTCCTCGGTCAGGAGGTAGCGCTCCGAGCCCAGGGAGTCGAAGGTCGCGCTCACCGCCGTGTTCTTGTAGACCCCGTGGCTCGGCTCGTCGCAGCCGCTTTCCTGGGAAGGCTTGAAAACGCCGTAGAAATTGAAGCGGTCGGGACGGCCCTTGTATGGTTCAAGCTTGAAGAAGACGCCGCGGAACCGCTCGAGGTCGCTTCTGAGCTTCCCTTCCTCGGCGGCCGTGTAGCCCTCGGCGATGAACGCCACATCAACCTTTACGTGCGGGTCTCCGCTCTTCAAGACCTCGAACACCTTGACGCCCGCCGCCAGCGGCTCCCGGTTGATGAAGATATCGGCCGGGTCGATCTCGGCGCTGAAGACCGGCTGGAGGGCGTTCTGCCTATCCCGAAGCACGACGACGAACCTAACCTTGACTTTGGGGAAAGGGAAGAGGGCGGTCTCGTGGTAGGTCCTCTTGAAGCCTTCGAGGGCCGGCCCCGTCGTCTTGTATTCGGCGAAGTAGCTGTCGAAACCCCTGGAAAAGACCAGCGTCCCGGAGGCGGCATCGTATACCTTGTAAGAATACCGGCCAACGTTGAACGGGTCGATGAGGTTCCGCTTGCTGCCGGCCCAGGTCCCCTGCTCATAGACGCGGTCCAGGGTGACGGCCTCGTCCTTAGCGTTTCCGAAGTGGAAATAATCGACCCGCATCGTCTTGTCGACAAAGTACTTGTCGAACGCCACGTTCTGCCCCGCCAGGAGCAACACTGGGATAGAACACGCGATGAGAAGAATGCAAAACCGCTTACCCATGGAAATCCTCCTGGATGCCAAAAAGCTATGCCCTTTTAGAGAGGTGGCCNNCCGGACGGGTCGCGCGAGGGGTTGAGTTCCACGACGTCGAGGCCGACAATCCGGGCCTTGAGAGAGTGGATGAGGTCGATCGCCTGGCGCGTCGTCAAGCCGCCCGCCTCCTGGTGGGAGACGCCGGGGGCAAAGGCCGGGTCGAGCGAATCCAGGTCGAAGGAGATATAAAGAGGATTCTTGAAGCTCAGGGTCAGCCCGTCCCGGAAGTCCTTCATCTCGACCATCCGGACGCCATGGCGCCGGGCGTTGGCCCGCTGGTTGGCGGTAGCGGCCCGGACTCCCACCTGGACGAGCGACTGGGCCAA
>DQHV01000091.1:0-130 GCA_003524335.1 Candidatus Aminicenantota bacterium
TGCCGTTCCAGAAGTTGAGGACGGATGGCGCCGATGGCCCCCCATAATGGTAGATGATGACGGGATACTTCTTTTTCGCGTCGAAATCCTTAGGTTTGAGAATCCTGGCCGGAAGCGGAAAGCCGTCGTC
>DQHV01000091.1:214-2217 GCA_003524335.1 Candidatus Aminicenantota bacterium
CTCATCGATCGCCACCACGGAACGGCCGCTCCAGTACGCGATCTGGAAGGGCGCCCGGATCGCCCAATCGCCCTTGGTAATCTGGTTCAGGAGTTTCCCGTCCGCTGCGTAGAGATACAGATGCTTATGCCCATCTCTTTCCGACCCCCAGACGAAGCGCTTCCCATCCTTCAGAAAATAGAGGTCATCGCTGCAGTTCACCCAGGCCTCGTCTGCCTCCTTCAGGATATGAGTGCTCCGGCCGGTTTCCCTGGCGGCGAAATAGACGTCCAGCACGTCCTGGTCGCGGTTGAGGGCCTGGACGCTCAGCCTCCGGCTGTCGGGAAGCCAATCGACGTGGACGACATACTCATCCGGCCTCCCGGTGCAATCCACCCAGGTTGTCAAGCCCGAGCCCAGCTCGGAGATGCCGACCCGGGCGGTTTCGATCTTCTCCCCGACCAGGGGATAGCGNNCGTCTCGGAGCCGTCCCGGGTGAGCGGCCGCTCTGTTTTCCTGAGGAGGTCATAGACATAGATGTTGTGATCCCGGACGTAGGCGATCGTCTCACCGCTCGGCGAAAGCTGGGCCCCGATTTCCTCCGCCGGTGTATCGGTCACGCGGATGAATCGAGAGGCGGCCGTGTCGAGGAGGTAGACGTCTCCCCCGAATGAGTAGACGGCGGAGCGGCCGCTTGAGGAGAACGATTCCGGCCAGGGCAGGAATTTAGGGGCTCGTTCTTTGCCCAGGTATTTTTGCAGGTCCTGGAGGGCCTGGGCCGCATCCAGGAGGGCGGTTCGCTTTCCGGTCCGGGGCTCTAGGCTTTCAAAGGTCCGTTCTTCCTTCGGTCTGCTGGTGTCATAGTAGAGAGCGGTGCCGTTCTGCAGCCAGTGATAAAGAGGGTAAGAAAAAACGTCCTGGGCCTCGTCGCTGTAGATCCATTCCACAGTCATCTTCCGCTTTTCCTGCGCGAATCCAAAAGATACGGCGGCTGTGAACAGCAACAATAAAACCAAGGGCCGTTTCTTAAGAGCTGGGCGGTTCATCGAGTCAACCTCCTTTTCCGGCCGGATGATCTGACATTTCAGAGGGACTATATCCTTCCTCATAAAGCGGTGTCAACAGAGTCGCTTTTCACAAAGTCTTAACAGACTCTTCACATCTTCCTGACAAGTCCAACAGGGGAAAAGCTTATCTTGGGGGCGGAGAACGAGATGGGAAGGAGCTCTGAGATGAATCACCCCAGGAGCCACGTCATCCTCAATCCCGCGGCCGGGAGTGGAAAAGCAGGGAAGGAGGCTCCCCGGGTCGCTCTGGGCCAAGGATCTTTCTTTTATCTATAACAATTACGACGTCGAGAAGATCAGTAAGAAGAAGTCCGGATGAGCTATGCCGTGGCCGCTGTTTCCGACCCGCGCCGGCTCAGGGATTTCCTGATGCTCCCGTTCGATATCTACCGCCGTGACCCGAACTGGGTCGCTCCGGTCATCTCCGAGGTGCGCCGGACGCTTGACCCGAAACGCAATCCCTATTTCGCCGATGCGTCGCTCCAGCTTTTCGTTTGCTATAGAGACAAAACCCCGGTTGCCCGGCTGTCCGTCGCCATCAACCGCAACCACGAAAAAAGCTTCGGCGTCCGCTACGCCTTCTTCGGGTTCTTCGAGGCCAAGCCCGATACCAGCGCCGTGAGCGCCCTGTTCGGGACAGCGGAAAGATATAGCCGTGGCCAGGGCGCCCAAATGATCGAAGGCCCCTTCNNACTCCGAGATGGGGCTGCAGCTCGATGGGTTCGGGACCCCGCCCAGCTTTTTCCAGCCCCACAACCCGTCCTACTATCGCGATTTCCTGGAGCTTTCGGGTTTGCGTCTCTCCTACCGCCTCCAGACGATGCGGAACGACGATATCGGCGGGACGATTCGCCGGCGTTTCGGCGGCCGGCCCGAGCCCGCGGCCGTTAACGGCTACGTAGTGAAGTCTTTGGACCTGCAGAATCTCGCCCGGGAGCTGGAGCGGATCCGCGAAGT
>DQHV01000091.1:2265-17042 GCA_003524335.1 Candidatus Aminicenantota bacterium
AGCGCTTCCTCCGGGCCAGGAAGCGGATCCGGACGCTCATTATCTTCACGGTCGGCATCAAGCGCAAGCATCAGCACACCCGCGTTTATCAGCTCTTGCTGCAGGCGTTCTGCCGGATGGCCCGGGATTTCGATGTGCTGGAGGCGACCTGGGTTTCGCCCGACAACATCCCCGCCCTCCGGGCCGCCGAAAGCCTGGAGATGAAGCCGGACAAGCACTTCGGCATCTTCGAGAAAAAATTGGGCTGATGCCATGGCTAAAAAGCTCACACCTCAGGACTGGGGGCTCCAATCGGAGGCCGGAGGAGCGCTCCTCATCGGAGGCTTCCGCAGGGGCCGGACGCCACCTTCGAGGATTTCGGCCGCGTGATCTAGGATGGAGACAATTCGGTGCTCTATTCCTCTAGCCTCGAGAGAATTCGCGCTCTCGGTACTCTGCGGCAAGGCCTTCATCGTACTTGGCCCTTCTCGAGGGGCAGACATCGCGGGGGCAGAGTTGGCAGGCGGTGAAGCCCTCTTCGGAAGGGAAGAGAATCCCGGAGATGGATTTCCGGGGAAGCATGAGGAAGTGGTCTGTCAACCTCACGCCGATCGTCTTTTCCGTGTCGCCGAACAGCGAAAACAGCTGACGCTGCTCGGTGATGGGCCAGTCTTCGAGAGAGCCGGGGCTCATGTTGGAGAGGCGAGGAAATCCCCAGCGGCCCTGGAGTTTGTCGGTCAGCCAGGCGGCGCCCTGCTCGAGGACGATGTTCGCGATTTCCTCGAGATAATATTGTTTGAGCAGGTCCCCGAGCGAGGTCGCCGCCTTCTCGAGCTCCGGGCCGATGGTCATGATGTAGGGAAAGACCTTCTGGGCATTCTCCAGGTTGTGCCGAAGGACACCGCTCCGGAAGACAACGCCCGCCACTTCGACGCTGCCGGCGTCCTTGGCGCCGACGTAGGAGATATCGTAGACGGTCCGGAGGCTGATCAGAGACCCGGCCAGCTCCAGGAACTCCTCTAGATGGAACGATCCGGCCCGATCGGGTCGGATGCGCAGGCGCCGGGCGATATCGCCGGCTTCAAGGTTCACGGGGATATGATCAATAATCTCCACTGTGTTTCTGAGCTAGGTCGTTCAGCTTGCCCAGAATATCCCTCGCCGGCAGACGAAGTCAAGAAAACTCGCGGTCAGAACCTGAGTTTCAGCCCCGCAAACAAGCTGACGCCCGAGACGTTGAATGTCGCTTTTCGGGCGCTCAAGGCTCCGGACGGTTCTCCGGCGCTGATCTCCAGCACCGGACTTTTTTCAGTCTGGATGAAGTAGAGATCTCCCTCCTTGGTCGAGGTCAGGAGTACCCCTTTTTGAAAAAACACGGTTTTCTCCCGGCCCTTGAACCCGCTGATCTGGCCGTACCTCCCCACCGCCTCCAGGAAAAAAACGGTAAATGGGTTGGCAGTGAATTCAAACCCGATTCCTCCCTCGAGGCCCAGCCGCCGCGCCTTGGCTTCCTGATAGAATTCCTTCAGGAAAAGGTCGTAGTAGCCCATTTCAGCCAGCTGGCTGGTGATCCCCATACTGAATTTGTATTCTGCGGAGAAGAGCGCCGGACCTCCGTTGACGGAGATCGCCAGCAGCGAGGAGAGAGGGAATGTGGTGAAAGCAGCGAGCCTGAGGGAACGGGTTTCGAATAGAGGCGCAGCTCGCAGAAAATCGTCCCACATGTCTTGTCCCCCGTAGACCATAAGGCTCCCCCGTTTGGTGTGAACGCTCCCCGCTCCGACACCGATGCCGAACCGGGGAGTGATGGAATAGATGAGGTCTCCACCCGCCTCAAAGCCGGCATGATTGGATCTCTTTTCGTTCCGGATAACTGTCACCCCGCGGGAAGTGAGATCATCGATGGCCCGATCATACAGGCCTCCGCTGCCCGGATCGAGGTCTGCGCCCGAGAAGATGTTCCACCCGCCTTTGAGCTTCAAGGAAATTTTGAGTCCGAAAAAGGCGCCGTATTTTTCGCCCTTCTTACCCTCCCGGATATCCGGTCCGCCGAACATCATTTTTTCCATCATCTGAGGAACAATGGACCCGGCGCTTATCCAGGTCATGTCGGCCTCCGGGTTCAGGCGGGCGATGGCTTTCTCGGCGGGAGCGCGCAGGGACCATTCCCTGGTCTCCGTGCTCTCTGCAAACCGGGGCGATAAGGAAAGCAGGACCGCTGATAGTAGGAAAATGATGAGTGCGCTTCTGTTTGTCAGATTCTGATTAGGCATCTTCTCTCCTTTACTATTATTATACGCGAGTTGAATGGGTTTTGTTTTTCCTGCGGCTTCCCCTCGTTTCCAGTTGACAAAGCGGTCATCATTTGATAATGCTTAGAGGCGATCGGCTGCAGGATCCGGAACGATGTCTAGGGGGATAGCCAAATGGGAATAGTCAGGCGTGAGCTGGGGGATATCGCCATCTTGGATGTCAAGGGGGAATTGGGACCGAATCCAGTGGACGAAGTCACGCTCCATCAGCGGATCAAACATGAGCTTGAGGCTGGCCGCAGGCGCCTTCTTGTCAATTTTGCCGAGGTCACCTTTATGGACAGCTCGGGAGTCGGGCAGCTCCTGGCCAGCCTGGTTTCCACTCAGAACTCTGGAGGCAAGATCAAGCTCGAGAAAATCCCCTCGAAGATCCGGATTCTATTCAAGATTACCTGGATGGAGGGACTGTTCGAGATATTTGATGACGAGGAAGCCGCCATCCGGAGTTTCGCCTAGGAAAGCCCGGCTGAAAACCGCGAAGAAGCGCATCGCCACGGCGTTTCTCATCGGCTTTTGCCTCTTGTCCCTTTTCCGGCTTTGGGCTGCCTCTGCGGTCTCCTTTGAGGAAGAGGCCACAAAGAAGGAAAAGACGAGCGGGCTCACCTTTCTCCCTGTCATCTTCTACACTCCGGAGACGAAATGGACCTTAGGGGGCGGCGGGCTGTTCTATTTCCGGGCAACCAAGGATAAGGATGTCTCCCGGCCGGCAAACATCAAATTTATCGCCGTCTACACCCAGAGGAGACAGACCAATTTCGAGCTGAACCCTGATTTCTACTTGGCCAAGGGCTACCACGTTCAGGCCAATATCCAGTATTCCGACTTCCCGGATCAATTCTATGGGATCGGTAGCGGGACAACCGGGGATATGAAGGAGCCCTTCACGTCCAGGTTCTGGAAGCTGAGTGTGGAAGCCTTAAAAAAGGTCCACGGGCCGCTCAACGCCGGCTTCCAATACTTTTTTGACGATACCAAGCTGACTGAAGTGGAGGACGGCGGGTTGCTGGAATCACCGAACACACCCGGAAGTTCCGGCGGGACGGCCTCAGGGCTCGGATGCTTGATGACCTATGACAGCCGCGACAGTATCTTCTATCCGACGGCGGGGAGCTTCCACCAGTTCTCAGTGACGGCATTCGGCGGGGCCTTGGGCAGCGATTTCACTTATAACCGGTTCTATCTTGAACTTCGCAAGTATTTCCGCTTCTCCTACGCTCACTGCCTGGCTTTCCAGACGCGCTTCCTTTTCCAGGCGGGTGACCCTCCCTTCTGGAGATTGGGCCTTCTCGGCGGGGCCGAGAGCATGCGCGGCTATTATCTTGGCCGCTATAGGGACAAGAACATGGTGGTCTTACAGGCTGAGTACCGCTGGGCGCCGATCTTCTGGCGGTTGGGGCTGGCGGCTTTTGCCGCGCTCGGCGACGTGGCCGCGACTCTCGGCCGTTTCGACCTCGGCCAATTCAAGTATACTTATGGCTTCGGGCTACGCTTTGTCATCGATCCGAAGCAGCGCCTCCACCTCCGCCTGGATTTCGGGTTTGGCAAAGAGACTTCGGGAGTCTACTTCACCGCCAGTGAAGCGTTTTAAGACTACCATTTGACGAGATAGAGCTTCTCCTGCCGCGGCCGGAAGAACTTCCAGCCCTCGGCGGTGAGATAGACCGGGTCCTCGGCCATTATGGTGACTTTTTGACCGCCCCACTCGGGCACCTCGGTTTGAGTGTTCAGCTCCATGGCCAGGTAGGATCCATTCCGCAAGAACTTTCCCGGCTCCTTGGGGTCGCGCTTGGCGCTCCGGAAATCGATCGAGGCGCCCAGGCCGTGGCCCTGGTTTCCGAGCGGATGAGAATAGATCATGGCAACTATCCCTTTGGCTTTCATCTCGGCCATGGTCTCTTCGTAGACGTCTCCAGCCGGTTTGTCAGGCCGGGAAAGGCGGGCGAGCGCGTCCTGGAGGGCGTTGGTGTTGGCCAGGGCTTTTTGGAGGCCGGGGGGCGCATCCACCTCTCCTTCCCGGAGGACATAAGCCATCTTCTGCCAGTCCGAGCTCAGGCCCATGTATACCAACCCGAAATCGAGGTGGACGACGTCGCCCCGTTCGATGACCGTGGCTTCCTTGGCCACCTGGAGGAACCCGCTCGCCATCTTGTCCTCGGCCGTCTTCCGCCGCTGTACGCGGAGGTCCGGCTGGAACCAGGGCCGGAGACCCAGGGCAGCCGATTGCGAGTAGAGCCACCGCCGGACATCTCCGACAGTTGTCTTGTCCGGCGTTATGACTTCGTTTGAGAGAGCCCGCCGCGCCAGGACCTCGGTCACCCGGACGAGCTTGGCGTAGTGCTCGAATTCCTCGGGGAGGCGGGTGTCCAGGTACTCTTCGATGAGGGGCGCGGCGCTCACGAACCGCTTTTCCGCCTCAGGGCCCAGGTTTTCGACGAGAAATTTGTAGGTTTCGTAAGTGAGACTCCGTGTCACTCCGCGCCGCCCGCCGATCCCCAGGCCGATGGTCTTGGGCTGGAACCTCTCGTCCCATTCCTTCAGGGCCTTGATACTCTGCTTGGATATCTCGAAGAACCGCTCGACGTTTTCTTCGTTGTAGCCGAGGACGGCGAGCTTCTTCAACCCGGCCTCGCCGCCGTCCACGAAAACGAAGATGTCGCGGTTCCCGACGTAGGGCCGCGGCGGCGCCACGCACTCGGTCAGCGGGTCTTCGTGGAACTCCTCGTTGACGACAATCCACATGCCCAGGCCGTGCTTCCTCAGGAGCGGCAGGACCATCTCGTGGCGCTTGACCAGCCAGCCCTCGCGGACTTCGATCTGAGCCGCCAGAGGAAGGAGCGCCGGCAGCGCCAGGTCCGCAGTCGGCGGACTGACCTTGGGGCCGGCGACGCAGGCGGCCAGCCAGACGACGCAGAGTGCGGCCAAGAGGCCTTTAGCGAGCAGGGGACGGGGCTTCGGATGCATGGTTACCTCCAGGTTTCCCGGTATTACTCGAGCCGCTTCAGAAGGGCCTGGAAGCGAGGCTCACTTCGGATCAGGTCGAGGTTGCTGTCGTGTTCGCCCAGCGCGACCAGGCCGTTCGCTCCCATGTAGAGCGCCCGGCCGGCGAAGCTTACGGCCTTGACCCGGGCCAGCGCGTCAGCCCCTCCCGCCGCTTCCATATTCCGGGAGATGATATCCCGGACGGCGGCCTCATTCTGAGGCGCCGTAATGGCCGGCTTATTCAGAGCCAGGATCATGGTTGCGGCGATGACCATGACCGCAGTCAACATGGCTTTTCGCATGACGTCTCCTCCCTGCTTTTCTTTGGATGCCGCCATGACAGGCCTTCTTTTGGCCAAAGTATATACAGAAGGGATTAAGGGAAGTCAAATTGTCTTATTTTTCAGACAATAAGGAACAAAGTTGTCCTTAAAGTTGGACATATTCTCTTGCCGATTCCCGCCCTTTCAGGGCGGAAGGGGTGGCACACTTCTTGCACGAATTTGGGGCGCTTTTATATCTTGACAAAGAAGAGAGAGGTGATGACGATGAGAAGAAACATCCTTGTCTTCAGCCTGATGTTCGGCCTGGTTTCGCTTTTCCCCGCCTTCAGTCAGGAGCCCAGTATCTGGCCATGGCCCTATATGGAGGCGGAGGAGTATGTCTTCCATTTTCTTCCCCTCGGAGGATGGAATACCCCGGGCTCTTTTTCTCCGAGAAGCGTGGCTATGGGTGAAACTTATTTCACCTCGCGCAATTCCACGGCAGGCTTCCTCAACCCGGCTTATCTTTCTTATCTTTCCGATCCCCAGTTCTCTTTGAGCTATCGCTATACGGAAAACCGCTACAAGACCTCATACTGGAATCCTTTCGAGCCCCGGCCCCAGGATGATTTCTTTGAAGCGCGTACTTTTGGCCGGAAGACGGATTATCTCGATACTGCCGGCCTGGCGCTGCCCTTCGAAAAATGGGTTCTGGCGGCGAATTATTTCCTTTTCCAGGAGTTTAACTTCCCTGAGATTAGGGGCCTCTTTTTTGGGTTGCCTCACTCCGTGATTCAATCGGGAATCATGAAGGGCCTTAATGTCGCTTTTTCCTGCCGGCTGACGGAGTCTTTTTCGCTGGGCGCTTCAGCGTCTTATGTTTTTGGGGACATCGACCGCGTTCAGCAGTTGCCGGAGGTCTATATCCTCCAGGCCAATAAAGACGCGGGCAGGACCCATCCTTTCCTTGACCCGTATCCGGAAGCGTCACAAAAATACGTCTATGATGCCAAGGGATTTTTCTTCAACCTCGGCTTCACCTGGGAGCCGAGCCGGAAGCTCATCCTCGGATTCTCTCTACGGCCGCCTTTTTCGCTCGATATCCGGACGGAAATCGATTTTATGGATTGGTCAGGGCAGAGAGCACATCGTTCCGAAGAAAACTATTTCAAACATCCACTGGTCTCCGTGGCCAGCGTGCTCTTTCATCCCTTGGAGCCTTTGCTTCTCACGGCGGACCTTTCGTATTGGGGGTGGGGGAAATTTTCGACTGACGTCGATCTCGGCTGGCTTGGCAGTTATGATTTCCAGGGCGTGCTCAAGCTCAACCTCGGCGCCGAATATAAAATAAACCTACCCTTCGAACAAATCGGCAGCCTGGCCCTGAGAGCCGGTTATATTTATGATCCCCAGCCTTACAGATATAGCCCCAGCATCGCCAGGGATTATTTTACCTTTGGTTTCAGCCTTCCCGTCGGCCGGTTTGATTTCGATTTTGCCGCCAAATTAGGCCTTTCTGCCAGGGAGCAACACCGATTCCATTCGGACGTTCTCCAGGTCGGGGCCGGCTATCGTTTCTGAGCGTTAGAAAAGGGAGGAGAGAACTCGAGGACGCGACCGGGCTCGCGGCCGAANNGCGTTTCGACCATGCCCTGGAAGGTCAGATAATGGATGCCGTTCCGGAGCGCGTAATCGCCGGCGTGGTTGTGGCCGCAGAAGTAGGCCTTGACGCTGCTGTGCTTCTCCAGGATCGTCACGACCTCTGCATCATTCCAGAGGTTGTGGGCGGCCTCCGGCAGGACGGGGAAGTGGCAAAGCACAAGGACGTTCTTGCGGGCCTTGTCCGCCTCTTCGAGCTCGTGCTCCAGCCAGGCGATCTGCTTCAGACCGATGCCGCCGTTCCAGCGTTGGGCCTGTTCCTTTCCCTGGACGCGGAGCCTCCAGTAGAGCGCCTCGGATTCTCTTTTCAGGGTTTGGTCGGCAGGGAAGGGATAACGAAGTTCGAAGCCGTCGAGGACGATAAAAAGCCATTTTCTCTTGGCAAAGGCGTAATAGCTGCGCCGCAACCCGAGCGCGGGGAGGATCCGGTCCTCGTTTCCTTCTTGGATGTCGAAGTCGTGGTTCCCGACGACGTGGTAGACCGGCGCCTTCAGTGCTTCAAACAACGGCATGACGCTGTCGAAGGTTTGGATGTGGTGGTCGATGGTATCACCGAGGTTGAAGACGAACTGGATTTTTTCTCGATTAAATTGCGCCAGGGCTTTTTTGAGCTTGTCGAGCGAGGCGCTGTAATACCGAGTCCCCAAAGACTTTCCGGGATGGTACTGGATGTCGGCCACAACTCCGAACTCGACGGTTTTCTTGCATCCACCCGCAAGAAAGATGACGGCGAGAAGGGCGAAGACGGCGAGCGTTTTCTTTCTCATGGACAACCGGTTTGGAATTCCAATCCTATTATATACAGGCTCAGCCCGGAGGGGAATCGGCTGACTGGCTGAGGATTCTAGTTCTGACCTTAAGGATTCGGGAAGGGCCTTCTTTCCGGAAAGACGTGTCGTCCGATAAACGATTCCGGCCGTACGGACGTAATAATCTTTGAGCCGACGGGCAGGTTCTGATAGCATAGCGCTGGGAATGGGCAATGAAGTCCGCTCTTACCCACCGATAGAGAACATACCGGCCTATCGAGTCATAGCCTCGGGGAAGGTGATAATGAAGAACGCTTGGATCCTATCGTTCGGAATCTTCTCGGGCTTGTTTTTTTCCCTTGCTGCCGGCTCGAACGGGGGCGAAAAAAAGACGTTCACTCTGAAGGAAGACCTGGCCATCGGAGTCGAGAGCGGCGATGAGAACCTGTTGTTTGCGGAGGTCGCCGACATCGGCCTGGACGCGGCCGGAAACATCTTCATCCTGGATTGGAGCAACTTCCGCATCCAGAAATTCGACGCTGCCGGGAAATTTCAGAAGAGCATCGTCCTCAAGAAGGGCCAGGGCCCGGAGGAAGTCGCCATGCTGGGGGGCGCGGCGGTCAGCCCGTCGGGGATGATCTGCGTCCTCGATCGCGGGGGGAACAAAATACTCATCCTCAGCACCGAGGGCGAATTCCTGCGTTTTTTCAAGCTGGAGTTCCAGGCCACTTATCTCGGCTTCCTGGAGGGTGACCGGATCGTCGTCCTGGGGCTTGACAAGGACAAGCTCCTCCATCTTTTCGACAAGGTCGGCCGGCCCCTCTCCTCCTTCGGCGATCCATTCGAAGTGCCATCCCAATTCTCCAAATACAAAGACATGCCCATGATGAGATGCCCGATGCGCTTCAGTTGCTCTCCGCAAGGGGATATTTTCCTCTTCAACCCCCACAAGTTCGAGATTTCCGTCTATCGGGATTCCCGCCTGCTCAGGAAACTGGCCGGAAAAAGCGAGCTCTTTGTGCCGTTGCGAGTCCCAGATGCGAGCGTGCAGAGGATTGCGCTCAGGTTTCCGTTTCTGACCATTCTCGAATCCGGCAATAGGTTATACGTCACCGTTTTGAGACCGGACGGAGAAGGGCCGAACGATCTGATCCTTTTTAAAAACGATAAGCCCGTCGCTTCCCTACCTGTTGTCGGGATGCCCCGGGCGGTAGATTCCCAGGGCCGGATTTATTGCGCCGAGGAGACCGATTACCCGCGTCTTGTGCGGTACATCGTCGAATGATCGCCATAATCATCGGCGCTGTGGCGGGCGGAATCGTCGGCTTCCTCTACTACCGCTTTATCGGCTGCCGGAGCGGCGCCTGCATCATCACCGGCAACCCCTACATCTCGACGCTTTATTGGGCCGTGCTCGGNNAAAGGGGGGATGAAGGGGGAATCGATTTCTGGGATTCTATTCTCCCCTGACCCCTCCTTTCAAAAGGAGGGGAAGGCATAAGATCACTCACAAGAAATCCGGATGAGCCTCTTTTTTACATCGTCCATGTCAAGCGCATCGGGCGGTCGAGCATCCGGGACGCCTCCGCGTCGTCGGCAATCCGCTCATGGCTCGGGTCCCAGCGGACCGGCCGTCCGAGGCGGATCGCGATATTGGACATGTGGCTGATGGTGTCGGAGCGGATGGCCGATTCGAGCGGGTTGACGGTCGGCCGCCGCGATTTCATGCTTTCGACGAAATTGCGGCCCTGGCTCGAGCTCCGGATGACAGGNNCTTGTACCGGCAGCGGACGTCCCAGTTGTCGATCGTGTCGAACAGTCCGCCCTCCGGGATTTCGCCCGTGCCCTCGTAGTGGACCGGGCTCGTGTGATCCATGTCCAGTCCCCACTGGGCGATGTCCAGCGGATGCGCCCCCCAGCCGGCGATGAACCCGAGCGCGTAGTCGTAGATGTGATAGGAGCCCCATTCGGTGCAGCGGGACTTCGTATAGGGCTTCATCGGCGCCGGGCCGATCCACATCTCGTAGTCGAGTCCGGCCGGGACGGGCTCCGGCTCCGTGTTCTTGAAATGCTCGTTGAACACCTCGGCATACCAATCGGGCGAGCGCATGCCGGAGCACCAGGCGTCGATGCGTTTGACCTTTCCGATGTAGCCGTTCCGGACGAGCTCGACGGCCCGGGTGAACTCGCCGGAGGAGCGCTGCTGCGTGCCGTACTGGAAAATGACCTTATTCGCGGCGACGGCTTTGCGGAGCTTCCAGGCCCAGGCCATGGCCAAGCCGAGAGGTTTCTCGACGTACATATCTTTTCTAGCCAAGGCGGCGTGGTAAGCCAGGGGGACGTGCCAGTGGTCCGGCGTGCTGATGATCACACCATCTATGTCTTTGCGGGCCAGGACCTCCCGCCAGTCGGCCATGGGCTCGCAGACCTTGCTACCATGGAACTTGTTCACTTTGGCGGCGAAATCCTCCCGCCGCCCGGCGAAACAGTCGCAGGCGGCGACGACGCGAACATCCTCCTGGGTTTCAACGAAGTCCTGCCAGACGTTGGTCGAACCCCGGCTGCCGAGTCCGATCGCAGCCAGGTTGATCCGGTTGCTCGGCGCGTTCCGGCCGAAGACGCTCGAGGGAACGATGGCCGGCGCGGCGAGGACGGCGGCGGACCGGATGAACTCCCGGCGAGTGATCGTTTTTCGGTTCATGGCATCATCCTTGAGGGCTTTGAATTTTCCCATCCCAATATCGTGGGGAAGTATAAGTTGCGCCTTAAAAGGATGTCAAGCTTGACACGGCGTCCGGCGTTCTTGACACGGTTTGCGGCCGGCGATATAGTCCATTTGACCTGGGCAACCGAACGAAAACTCCAGGCCGAAGGATGCACCCATGACTGACGCACCGATCCGTGTCACTGTCTGGAATGAGTTCATTCACGAACAGACCGCCGCCTCTACGAGGGAGATCTATCCCGAGGGCATTCATGCGGCCCTGGCGGCCGCGCTGCGGGAACATCTCGGCTCGGCCGTAGCAGTCCGGAGCGCGACCTTGGACGAGCCTGAGCATGGACTCACCTCTGATGTTCTTGCCCGGACCGATGTTCTTACCTGGTGGGGGCATAAGGCCCATGACCGGGTGAGCGATGCCGTCGTCGATCGAGTTCAGCGGCGCGTGCTGGAGGGGATGGGTCTCCTTGTGCTCCATTCTGGCCATGCCTCCAAGATCTTCCGCCGTCTGATGGGAACGAGCTGCATGCTCCGCTGGCGGGAGGCCGCAGAACGGGAGCGGATCTGGATCGTCGACCCCTCCCACCCGATCGTGGACGGCCCCGAGGGTGAGTTCTTCGAGATTCCCCATACTGAAATGTACGGAGAGTACTTCGACATCCCCCGGCCGGACGAGGTCATCCTCATCAGTTGGTACGAAGGGGGAGAAGTCTTCCGCTCCGGCTGCACCTTCCGCCGCGGCAAGGGGAAGGTCTTCTACTTCAGCCCCGGCCATGAAACATTCCCCATCTATCATGACGCCAACGTGCGCCGGATCATTGCCAATGCCGTCTGTTGGGCTGCGCCCTGTGGTTCGCCATATTTCGGGGACGGCCGCCGCATCGAGGCGCCGCTCAGCCCCATCGCCGCCAAGCACATCGTCGATGAATCGCTGCACCGGAAAGGGTAGGCATGACCCTCTCTGAACAGTCGACTGACGGATCCTGCATCGCGGAGAACACATGAGACGCGCCGGCTTGCCTGATTATGTCGCCTCGGCCAACCCCCTGCCGCTGTCCCGCCGCATCCCCTGGTACCTGAGCACGGCTCAAACCTATGCCGGGGTCATGCTCTGGTTTGTCTTCTGGCAGGATGTGCCGGTCGGCAGCGGGCTCTCTCCTGAAGCCGGTCACTACTCCGCCTTTGCGGGAGGCGTGCTTTCGCACGGGCTTGCCTTGGCCCTGGCCGGAGTCGTCGTGGCGGCGCTTTTATGCTGCTTCGCCTTCTATCTGGTGCCGGCCCTGCTCGGACTCAAGAGCGGTTTTCCGCTCTACATCGTGGGCACATCGACTTATGGCGTGCGCGGCGGTTTCCTGATGCCGGGATTCCTCATGGGACTGCTCCAATTCGGCTGGCTCGGCGTCAGCTCTTTCTTTTCCGCTCTGCTCCTGTGCGCGCCCTTTGGCTACGGGCCTCTCACTCCGCCTCACCTCGCCGTCGCCGCGCTGTGGGCGATTGCGGCCGCATTCGTGGGTCTGAAAGGCATCCGCTATGTGGCCCGGGTGGCTTCTCTGGCGCCGATCGTTCCGGTCGTCACGCTTCTCGTCCTCGCCGCCGGGACGTTCCGCGGAATCGCGCATTTTGAGCCTCAGACGATCATCGAAGCCGGGCTCAGCGCGTCGGTCACCCTGAAGAATCAAACCGTCCTCCAGGCCGGCCCTGCTTTGTCCGCGGCTCAAGTGCTAGCCCTGATCCTGACGTACATCGTCGGGTACTTTGCCACGGCAGGCGCCGCCNNGCCAAAGACGTGGTCCTCGGAGGCTTGGTAGGAATTGCGATCACGACTATCTTCGCCGGAGGACTCGCCCTGCTCATCGTGGCGGGAGGACACGGACTCGGCCTGGTCAAAGATGGAGCGATCCTGCGAGCCACCTCCATGCTGCCCGGCGTCATCGGGCCGAAAGCCTCCGGCGCCCTGATGTGGCTTCTCGCCCTGGCCTCTTTTCCCTCCACCTGTTTTTCTACCCTCATCGCCTCAAATAGCCTCAAGACTACCCTCCCCAAGGTCAAGCCGATCGTTTCGGTCGGCCTGGGCACACTCGCCAGCATCGCCATCGTCGTCAGCGGTTGGGCGGGGAATCTGATTCCCGTTTTTACCATCATCGGTGCTTCGTTTGGCCCCATCTGCGGCGCCATGGCAGCCGACTACCTGCTCGCCGGGCGAAAGTGGCCTGGACCGCGCGCCGGTTTCAACCCGGCCGGCTGGATCTCCTGGGCCTTGGGTTTTGCTGTGGGGATTGCCGATTTTATCCCCGGCCTAAGGCACCTCGTTCCCGCTCCGCCCGTCGCCGCTTTGCTCATGGGCTTCCTCGCCTACCTCGTCCTGGCGATGGCGGGATTGGAGAATCGTCCGCTCCCTCTGCCTGGGGCGAATCCTGATTCAGGGAGAGGAAACGCGAAGCCCGCCTGGACAGACTGAGGTTGACCGTCCTGTTCAGGCTGTGATATATCTCTTCCGAAATGCCCCCGGTCATTTTGGCAGTAGGAAAAAAGGGGTTTCATATCAGGCCCCGGAAGTCGGGTTCCCGCACGTTGCTCATCGCCACGCTCGCCTTCCACGTCCTTCTCTGCCTCCCGTCTTGCCGCCGGGAAGGGGCGGACGCCGCTCCCAAGGTACCTATCGTCCTTCTGTCCATAGACACGCTGAGAGCTGATCATCTGGCGTGCTACGGGTACGGATTGGAAACCTCTCCCTCGATCGACAGGTTTGCGGGTGAATCGGTTTTGTTTGAAAACGCGATAAGCCCCTCTCCTCTCACGACTCCTGCCCACGTTTCACTGTTCACGGCCACTACGCCGGTTGTCCATGGGCGAACAAACATTTCCGATAATAGGAAGGGCTATGAACCGTTTCCGGCCGGGATCACCAGCGCCGCAGAAGTCCTTAAAGCCAATGGATACATCACCATAGGGCTGCATGGAGGGGGAAACGTCGAGGGATTATGCGGGTTGAATAGAGGCTTTGACTATTATGCTCCGGTTCCTGATGAAAGCCTGAATTCCCGTCTCGCGAAGCTCATCCAAAGTCTCCGGACGTCTACAAGTCCGTTCTTCATCTTCCTCCACCATTACGTCTGCCATGATCCCTACACGAAAGGCCCCAAGGACTTGAGGCTGCGTTTTACGGAAGGCTGGGAGGAGGAATTGACCTCGATTGTCGACGAATTGGAAGGCCTGGATGTCTTTGCTCGAAAAAGTAGGCGGTTTTGGAAGCATTTTGACATTAAAAACCCGGCCGACAGAGAACTGGTCAGGGCCTTGTATGACGGGGGAGTCCTCTATTCGGATTCTCTATTCGCAGAAACGCTGGACGTTCTTAAGAGAGAAGGTTTGTACGAAGACGCCTTGATCATCGTTCTGTCCGATCATGGGGAGGAGTTTTTTGAGCATGGCGGGAAGTTGCACGTGAGGCTGTTCATCGAAACCCTCCATGTCCCTTTGCTGATCAAATTCCCCGATAAAAAATTTGGCGGCCGGCGAGTTCTCGAGGACGTGAGGACGTTTGACCTGTTTCCCACCGTGTTCGAATACCTGAAGATCAAGCCGGTGCCCGTTTCTTTCCAGGGCCTGTCTTTTCTGCCTCTGATTTTGGACAAGGGCACATATGATCCGTTGATCATGAGCTTTTCACGGTTCGGAAACCGCGTTCGATTCCACGGCCAGGGCTTTATATTCGCTCATGAGCCTGTGAACACGGATAAGGTGCCCTACTGGGTCTTTGACAGAAAAAGCGACCCCCGGGAAAAGGTTAATCTGGCGGATAAAAAGCCGGAGCTCTTAAAGCGGATGGAGTACCGAAGTCGGGAGATTATGCGGGAACAGCAGCAACTGGCCTTTCACTTCAGGGACAAGAGCGGGTCTAGGGTTGAACTTGACGAGCGGGTGATCGAGAGGCTCAGAGCCCTGGGATATCTAAAATAGGACGACTGTAAAATATATGGCCAATGGTTTCCCCTTCAGCTCGAGCTTTTGAACGGTCTTTTCCTCTGGCGGTCGGAGCAGGCCCAAGTTGGTGGACGCACCCAGGTGACTACTTCGCTTTCTCCCCTTTGACAATCTTGTTCTGGTGCGCTCCCTT
>DQHV01000152.1 GCA_003524335.1 Candidatus Aminicenantota bacterium
CCGTTGGGGATGACGACGACGTTGGAAGCGCGGTCGAGGATTAGGGTCTCCCGCCAGTTGGTGTCCAGAACGACGCCTTCGTGGGGGCCGATCTTGACCCAATCGCCGCGGCTGAACGACTTGGTCAGGTTCAGCGAGATCCCGGCCAGGACATTGCCCAAAACGCCCTGGAGGGCCAGGCCCAGGATGGCCGTGAAGATGGCCGAAGTGGCCAGGAAGGGCGTGATATTGACGCCGAGAGCGCCCTTGAAGACGGCGAACAGGACGCTGAGATAGAGGACGATGAGGATGAACCCGTGAAGGACACCCGGAAGGGGGAACGGAACGCGCTTCCTCTCATACCGGCGAAGCAGCCAGCCGTCAATCAGACGGACGGCGAAGAGAACAGCGAGAAAAACGATCGCCGCATCGAGATATTCATAGTACCGGGCGCCCAGTTTGAAGGCCCGCTCGAGGACATCCAGCTTGAGGGCCAGGGCGATGAGCAAGAAAACGAGCGGCGCACTGATCCGGGAGAGCAGAGAGATGCCTCCTTCTGCGGCGGGGCGGCGGAGCCTTTTCAAAGCCGTCTTCCAGAGAAAATAAAGGACCACAGCCACCGTTATGCCGACGGCCAGGACGCCGAGCTCGACTAGAGAAAGGTTTTGAGCAGAAGCGCTGTCATTCATCTTCGATCCTCACGGTCCACCCTTCGCGGGCGGCGAACGTCCTTCGGAATTCCTTCCGGGCCAGCCGGATCATCCCGGAGACCTGGCTGTCATCGTGGTCGGGGTTGNNGGTTGGTGCCGTCGATCCAGCTGCTGTGCCCCCAGCCCTGTCTGACCCGGTACTCCTGCGGGGTGAACATGGCATCATATATTAAATAGGTCGCGCCCCGGATGAAAGATACCAACCGCTCGTCGAGGCCGTGCTCGGGAGGTTCGGTGTCAGTGGCAAAGACGACGCTCCGGCCGCCTTCCTCGACACGATAAGCGACACTGCCCTGGGGATGGTTGAGCGGACAATACGATATCCGGAATTTCCCGACGCGGAAACCAGCCTCATCCGCCTTCAGGAATTTTTTCCGGGAGGCCGTTTCTTTAAAGGCGACGGGGAAATAGCGGCCCATCTGGAGGCCGCCGAGATATCGCTCTGTCTCCTTGGGTGCGACGGGAGAATGGAACCTGACAACGGCCTGGGGGGCGTAAAGCGGCGCGAAAAACGGAAGTCCGATGATGTGGTCAAGGTGGAAATGGGTGAGCAGGAGATCGACTTCGAGCGCCGCTTTCCTGGACTCCGCCATCAGCCGCTCTCCCAACCGTCTGATGCCCGTCCCGGCATCGATGATGAGGAGACCGCCGGCCGATGATCTGAGCGCAGCGCAGGGCGTGTGGCCGCCGTACTTCACCACATCCCTGCCCGAAACGGGGGCCGTCCCCCGAACGCCCCAGAATTCAAGCTCCATTATCGGCTTCCTTCTACTTGCTCTTGAGGTCGAAGACGCCGTCCCAATCTTCGGAAGGAGGTGATTGCTTCAGGGTGTTGCAGCGCTCTTCGTAGAGAGCGGACAGTGCATCGCCCTCGATCTTCCCAAAAATATCCGCCGCCTTCTCCCATTCCCGCCGCTTATACGCTTCCCGCGCCTCCTCATAGAAGTTGAGCCGCTCCCTTTCGATGGGTGTGAGGTCGGCCTTCTCCCCGATGATCTCGTAGACAGCGACGGGCTTCTTCTTGCCGACGACCCGGATGATATCAACTTCGCGGGCGACGATATCGTTCTGGACGCGCCTGTAAGTCTCCTCTCCGACGAGGATCGGGACCTTGTACTGCTTGCAGGCGCCCTCCAGCCGGGCCGCCAGGTTGATGGTGTCCCCCATGGCCGTATAATCGAAACGCCGGCTCGAGCCCATGTTCCCGACGACCGCCGCTCCGGAATTCAACCCGATGCGCACAGCCACGGCCTTGCCGTATTTTTCCTGGAAACGGGGTTGAAGCCCGGCCAGCCGCATCTGACAGCCCAGGGCGGCGCGGCAGGCCCTCAGGGCATGGTCGGGCTGGTCGAGGGGCGCGTTCCAGAAGGCGATGATGGCGTCTCCTTCGTACTTGTCCAGAGTCCCTCCGCTCGAGAGGATGATGTCGGTCATCTCCGAGAGGTACTCATTGAGCAGGTTCACCAGCTCCTCGGGGGCGAGCGATTCAGAGATGGTGGTGAAACCGGCGACGTCGGAGAAAAATGAGGTGACCTCACGCTTCTCTCCGCCGAGCCGGAGGAGGGCGGGGTTTTGGATAACCCTTTCGATGACGTCCGGGCTCAAATAGTGCCGAAAGACGCTCTTGATAAACCGGCGCTGCTTTCCCTCGACGCTGTAGTTAAGGAGCGAAGCGCCGATAAACCCGGTTACCACGGCGAATTCCGGGACGACGAAGTCCAGCCAGAATCCGGAGCGAAACGCCAGCCAGACAGCTCCGCAGGGGAGTGCCAGACTGAGGACAAAAAGGACGATGAGCTGCCAGATCTTCCGCAGCACCGAGGCCCCGACGGCGGTGAAGAGCGAGACGAGGAGCAGGAACCCGAGGAATACGGCTCCCGCCGGGACCCGGACGAAATCCCTCCGCAGGAGATTATCGAGGACCGTAGCGTGGATCTCGACCCCCGGGCTGACTCCGCTCAGGGGCGTCGACCGGTTATCGAGAAGCCCCGGCGCGCTCCCGCCGATGAGGACTGTTTTGCCGGAGAACTCGGACGGAGGGACCTGCGGCTCCCTGCCCTCTTCGATCTGGGCCCAGGAGTTGATGATGGAGGCGATCGAGAAGGTCTTGTAGGTTCCGGCCGGGCCGTGATACCGGATGATCATCCGGCCCGAGGAATCGACAGGGACCGGAGGGAGCTTCCCCCCTTCTCGCAGGAATCTGGCCAAAGCCACGGAAATGGAGGGGACGAGCATACCATCGTAGGATACGGCCAGCGGGAGGCGGCGAAAAATGCCATCCTTGTCGGGGATGAAAAGGACATTCCCCGCTCCCCTGGACGACCGGAGCAATTCGTCAACCGGAAGGCTGGCGGACAGGGCAGCCGGATACGAGCCGCCAGGCAGGTCCGTCTCGGCCAAGGAGAAACGCTCGAGCGCAGAGGCCGGGAGAGCTTCCCAGGACTCTTCTTCCTGGCTGAGAGACAGCGCCAGGAAAATGTTTCCCGACCGCTCCATCGTCGCGGCCATGTCCCGATCATCCTCAATGCCGGCCCGGGAGCTCTCGGTAAGGAGAAGGTCAATAAAGACCGCCTCGGCCCCGCCGGTTCTCAGGTAGTCGATCACGGCAGAATAGACCTGCCGGGGCCAGGGCCAGGGCAGTCCCTGCTGCTTTTCGAAAAAATCGAGGCTGTATTGGTCGATGAGAAAGATGACGATGTCTTGGCCGGCCCGCTCCGGCCGGGCCAGCAGACGCAGCCTGGCGTCCCAGGACTTCCATTCCAGCGGCCGGACGACCTTGAAGCCGTGGAGCAGAAGGGCGATGGCCAGGGCGCCGAGCCCCACAGAGAGGCCGCGGACGAGCCTTCTGCGCCGCACCGACCCCGAGCCTTTGGGCATGATCGACCGGTTGTCGCCCTATTTCAATTTCGCAACACTCTGCTCAAACCTCTTCGTGCGGACCGAAGCTTCCGCCGGAACAGAAGACAAGGCAGCGATCTTCCCCTTCACTTTCTCCATCCTTTGCTCGGCCGAAGGATGAGTTTTGAACCAGCCCTTTCCGGAGGCAGTGGTCGAATCGCCGATCATGGTCTGGAGGAAATCGGTCAGCCCCTTGGGCGCGTAGCCGACCGCGACATCGAACTTGACGGCCAGGTCGTCCGCTTCGTGCTCGTACTTGCGGTCATAACCCCTGACGACCAGCGTCTCGACGACATCTCCAAGGGCACCCTCAAAGGCCGTTGTCAGCTGGGCCAGCTCTTCCGACCCATAGCGGCGGGCGGCCTCTGTCCCGATGACCCGGAAGGCATCCACCAGCCTGGATTTCTTGATCGCCTGCAGCCCGTGCTTGGAGCAGACATGCCCCACTTCGTGGGCCAGGATCGAGGCCAGCATCTCTTCATTCTTGCAGCGGCGGATCAGGCCTTTGCTGATGAAGATGTAGCCCCCCGGCGCGGAAAGGGCATTGACCTCTTCCGTGTCCAGGACGAGAAAATGATACCCGGCGTAGATCTCCGGCCGGTCCGAAGAGTAGACGATCGCCTGGCCCAGCGTGTTGATGTAGGTGTTCAGGGCGGCGTTATCATAGGCCGGGTACTGAGCGAGGATGAGGGCGGCGACACTGCGCCCGATGTAATACTCCTGCTCTTCGGTGATCTGGGAGAAAGTCGCGCTGACGGCTCCGCTCGTCTTGACGATCGCCTGCCGGTCGCTCTCCGAGATCTGGCCCGTACCGGCCAAGATATCAGCGCCACTCTGGACGGCCGCGCAGGAAGCGAGAAAGAGGAAGGCCGGGAAAGCGACGGGAACCAGAGCCATTCGTCCGAATCTGCTCATTTGCCACCCCCGAACTCGCCCAGCTTTCCTTTCTTCATGAACTCCTCGACCTGGGCGGCGGCGATCTTGATCTGGAGCATCCGGTCGACCCAGGCAAAGCTCAAGTCCTTGTGCTTCGCGCGGTAGCTTTCCTCGACCTGCTTGTTGAACCCTTTCCCGGCCAGGGCGACTTCGCTCGCCGAGGCCTGGGTCTTGAGTCCCTTGTTCGTGGCCATGAGGTCGAACTTGGGGACCTCGACGGCGCTCGAGTGGACCCACCCGGTAATACCTCCGGACGTCCTTACCTGGATCCAGCCGCCTTGGGCCGAGATCTTCTCGACCTTCTCTCCGGCGCTCAGGGACTGGACAGCCGGCGCATAGAATTTCGGCGTATTGCGCAGGCTCGTCGACTGGACCTTGACGGTCAGGGTCTCGGCAACGAGCAGCGAAACGATCAAAATCAAGAGACTGACGGTCATTGTCAAAGGAATCGGCCTTTTCACCTGCACCTCCTCACTTCTGTCATAATAGACAAATCAAACGCCCTTAGTCAATTGGGTCCGATGAGGACAATAACGAGGGGAGACCCCGGACCAGTTTCTCCATCAGGAGGCCGTTGCGCC
>DQHV01000378.1 GCA_003524335.1 Candidatus Aminicenantota bacterium
CACGCTCTCTGTTTTCCCCACTTTGAGTTCCCCGTAGTCCCGGTCGATCCGGGCGACCTCTTGGGCGTTCCTCTCGATGACCAGCCGGAAGTGAGTTTGCCCGATCGGCAGGCGACCCGAGTTCGTGTAGGCGACGAGCAGGGCCGGCGGGAATCGGGGGTCGGTCTTGACAACCTCGACCTTGGAGTTTTTTAGGATTTCTTTGTCGACAACCTTCCCGTGCCTCCAGCCGAGATAGATGCTCGTCGCCTGGGCGATGAGGGCGAGGGAGGCGACCGCGAGGAAACCGACCTCAACGACTCTCTTTAGCTTGGCCATCTCTTATCTTAATAACACGCCAAAGGTCTCTTTATTCCAGCGGCGCCTGAATATTACGCCCAATAAAGCCCCTTTGTAAAGATTTTGCCCGGATGAAGATCAAGCTGGCCGACTTTGCCGATTAAACGCGTCACCCGGCGCAGGTATAGAAATTATATGCGCCTTGACGTGGATTCTTGTCCCGTAATAAGATCGCCCCGATACTTTGCTCCCGGGAGGGAAGAAACATGGCCAAGATCCAAGCCTATTGCGGCCTTGATTGCGGAGACTGCGAAGCTTATATCGCCACTCAGAAGAATGACAGGGCCGGACTTGAAACTGCCGCAAAAAAATGGACTGAGCAATTCGGCGCCCAGAATATCAGCGCGGATATGTGCATCTGCGACGGCTGCTCATCCGGAAAAAGGACGAGCACGGCCCATGCCGTGAACTGCGCGATCAGGCTCTGCGCGTCCGCGCGCGGGGTCATGACCTGCGCCCATTGCCGGGACTACGACTGTGAGACGTTGAAAGGTTTCTTCGCGTTCGCCCCGGTCCTCAGAGACAAGTTGGAGGCGATCCGGAAAGAGATCGGAAAGTAGATGGGAAAGGTATTCCTCACGTTCGCAGGCCTAGTCGCGTTCGCGATCTCCACTTGCGCCACTGAAATCCATGTGGCCGCCAATGGTAACGACTCCAGCCCCGGAACGCCGGCCGCACCGCTCCGCACGATCCAGCGCGCCGCCGATCTCGCGAAGCCGGGCGATGTCGTCACGGTGCATGAAGGCGTTTATCGGGAGCGCATCAGTCCGCCGCGCGGCGGTGAGTCCGATGGGAAGCGGATCATCTATCAGGCTGCACCGGGCGAGAAGGTCGAGATCAAGGGGTCGGAAATCATCAAGAACTGGGTGAAAGTTCAAGAAGATGCCTGGAAAGCGACGATCGCCAATTCGTTTTTCGGCGGCTTTAATCCTTACAGCGACCTCATTCACGGCGACTGGTTCGAACCCAAGGGCCGCGAGCATCACACCGGCGCCGTTTATCTCAAGGGCGAGTGGCTGGCCGAGGCGGCGAAGCTGGACGAAGTGCTCAAGCCCGTCGGCGCAACGCCGCTGTGGTTCGGGCGGGTAAATAGGGACAGCACGACGATCTGGGCGCAATTCAAAGGCGTCAATCCCAACGAGCAAGACGTGGAGATCAATGTGCGCCGGACAGTATTCTATCCTGTGAAGACAGGCATCAATTACCTCACGGTGCGCGGCTTCATCATGCGGCACGCGGCCACTCCATGGGCGCCGCCAACAGCCGAACAGGTAGGACTCGTCGGTACGCACTGGAGCAAAGGCTGGATCATCGAGGGCAATATCATCAGCCACTCCATCTGTTCGGGCATTGCCCTCGGAAAATATGGAGACGAGTTCGACAATGCGTCACGCGACACCGCCGAGGGCTATGTCAAGACGATCGAGCGCGCCCTCAAGAACGGTTGGAACAAAGAAACCACCGGCCATCACATCGTCCGCAACAACACCATCTCGCACTGCGAACAAGCCGGCATCGTCGGCAGCCTCGGTGCAGTATTCAGCACCGTCACCGGCAACATCATCCACGACATCCACGTCCGGCAGTCGTTCACAGGCGCGGAGATGGCGGGCATCAAGTTCCACGCCGCCATCGATGTCGAGATCAGCCGCAACCACATCTACCGGACGACCCGCGGGCTCTGGCTCGATTGGATGGCCCAGGGCACGCGCGTGACCGCGAACCTCTTCCACGAGAACCAGAGCGAGGACCTGTTCGTGGAAGTGGATCACGGACCGTTCCTGGTGGATAACAACATTTTCCTTTCGCCGATGTCACTGCTCAGTCTTTCGCAAGGCGGGGCCTATGTCCACAACCTCATGGCGGGCGCGCTCCGCGCCAATCCGTACGACGCCCGGCAGACTCCCTTCCACAAGGCGCATTCCACAGACGTGGCCGGGATGCACGACAACCCGTTTGGCGATGACCGCTACTACAACAACGTCTTTGTGCAGCGCGGCGACTTGAGCCAATACGATCAGGCACCATTGCCCGTATGGATGGATGGAAACGTGTTCCTCAATGGCGCCAGGCCCTCCAAGCAGGAAAAAGAGCCGCTCGTCAAAGCGGGGTTCGACCCAGCGCTCAGACTAGTCGAAAAGGCCGACGGATTCTACCTCGAAATCGCGTTCGACAAAGCTTGGGCGGAGCGGACGTGCAACCTCGTTAACACTGAACGACTCGGCAAAGCGGCGATCCCGAATCTCCCGTATGAGCGAGCCGACGGCACCCCGATTCGTATCAACAGCGATTACTTTGGCAGGGATAGAAACGAACTGAACCCGACGCCGGGTCCGTTTGAGAATCCCGGATCGGGGCCGCTTAACCTAAAAGTTTATTAGCCCCCTCGCCCCGTGAACAAAATTTTGGGGACACGATAGCGGAATTATGGGGACACGATCCCGATTTCAGAAAATCGGGTCATGTCCCCAAGATTTCCCGTCCCCGAAGTTCAAACGCGGCGGCGGTCGCGGACGACGACCCGGCCGTTCTTGATGACATGGCGGATGGGGTTGAAGCCGAGTTCGTAGACGAGAAACGCATAGTCGGGAACGTCGCACAACAGCATGTCCATTCTTTTCCCGACCTCGAGGCTGCCGATGCTTTCGTGTCGTCTCAGCGCATAGGCGGCGTTGGCGGTTACCGCGTTGATCGCTTCCTCGATGCTCATCTTCAAAAGATAAACGCCGAGCTGCAGGACGAAGAGCATTGACCCGACCATCGAGCTTCCGGGGTTGAAATCAGAGGCCAGGTTAAGGGCGGCGCCGGCAGCGATGAGCCTTCGTGCCGGCGCCTTTTTTTCGAGCATCAGGAAAAAGGACACAGACGGCAGGAGGGTGGCCGCTGTTTCGCTCCGGGAAAGGGCCCGGATTCCCCCTTCCGTGATGCTGATCAAATGGTCGGCCGAGGCTGCCCCGACCTCGGCCGCCAGTTCTGCCCCGCCCAGGGCAGAGAATTCGTCGGCGTGAATCCTGATCTTGAAACCGGCGCGCTTGGCCGCCTCGGTCANNTGTCGAAGAATTCGGCCAGCTTCCGCCGGCTCACTTCCGGGATTATTTTTTTGATGAGGAGGTCGATATAGGCGCTCTTCCGGGTTTTGTACTCCTTCGGGATGTCGTGGGCGCCCATGAAAGTTGGGACAATATCCACAGGATGCCGTCGAGCGGCCTCTTTGAGCACTTCGAGCTGCTTGACCTCGTCCCGCAGGTTCAGCCCGTAGCCGCTCTTGGCCTCGACCGTCGTGGCGCCGTTAAGGAGCATCCGGTCGAGACGCTTGAGAACGAGACCGAGAAGCTCCGGTTCTGTCGCCTGCCGCGTCGCCTTGACCGTGGTTTGGATTCCCATACCCTTCGCCGCAAGCTGCTGGTAGCTGTATCCCTGCAGCCGCAATCGGAATTCCTCGACCCGGTTCCCGGCGAAGGGAAGGTGCGTATGGGAATCCACGAAGCCAGGCAGCCCGACCAGCGCGCCGGCGTCGATGCGCACCGCCGACCGCTCCGGCCGGACCGATTTCCGATAATCCTTTTCCTCACCGATAAAAACGATCTCGCCTTTGGAGGAGGCCATCCAGACCTTTTCCGCCGGCCCGACATCCTGGAGAGAGGTCTTCCTCTTCGGGATCGGACCCCGGCAGGTAACGAGCCGGCGGCAGTTCTGGACGACGAGATCAGCGGAGATCATCGGGGTTTTTTCTCAGTGTGGAGTGTTTGCTCCGTCGGATGAAAGTCGGGGTTTCATAGGGCTCGTATTGCTTTTCCCAGGCCGGCGGCTCCCAGAGCGGTGCTTTTCCGCCCTTCGGCTCGAACAGGTAAGTGGGCGTATCCGCATCGACCTGGACGGGAGAGGGTGTCTGCCGCAACGGCCGGGGCAGCTCGACGTCCGCCGCGGCCTCTTTCTCCTTGCTTGTCTCGAACCCGGTGGCGATTACCGTCACCTTGACCATCTCCTTCATCGAGTTGTCGATGACCGTTCCGAAGATGATGTTGGCCTCGGGATGGGCCATCCTGTGGATGAGCTGGGATGCCTTGGAGACCTCATGGAGCGTCAGGTCCTTTCCGCCCGTGATGTTGATCAATACGCCCTTGGCGCCCTCGATCGAGGTGTCGACGAGCAGCGGGCTGGAGATTGCCTTCTGCGCCCCGTCCATGGCCCGGTTCTCGCCAGACGCGATCCCCGTTCCCATGAAGGCCATGCCCATGCCTTTCATGATGGACTTGACGTCGGCGAAGTCGAGGTTGATGAGCCCCGGCTTGGTGATGAGGTCGCTAATGCCCTGGACCGCCTGCCTCAAGATGTCGTCGGCCATCTTGAACGCGTCCTGGATAGAGGTGTCGAGGTTGACGGTCTGGAGGAGTCGCTCGTTGGGGATGGAGATGACGGTGTCCACGACTCCCTTCAGCTCCTTGAGCCCCTCTTCCGCCTGCTTCGCCCTGACCCGGCCCTCGAAGTCGAAGGGCAGCGTCACTATGGCGATGGCCAGGATGTCCATCTCCGAAGCCAGGTTGGCCAGGATTGGGGTGGCGCCCGTTCCTGTCCCGCCGCCCAGGCCGGTGGTCAGGAAGACCATGTCGGCGCCCTGGATGAGCCCGATCAACTTCTCGGTGTCCTCGACGGCCGCCTGCTTTCCGGTTTCCGGCCGCCCGCCCGAGCCCAGCCCCTTGGTGATCTTTCCGCCGATCTGGAGCTTGGTCCCGGCCCGGTTGTTGCTTAAGGCCTGGAGGTCAGTGTTGACGGCGATAAATTCGACCCCCTCGATGCCTGTCTCGATCATCCGGTTGACCGCGTTCCCGCCGCCTCCGCCGATGCCCAGAACCTTGATCTTGGCACCGATCATGTCCTCGACCAGGTGAAACTTCAGCTTGCCGCTGATCTCGTCGTTCATGTTGTCTCCTCTCCTTCCTTATTCTTTGAGCCAATCGCGCATCTTGGCCCAAAGTCCTTTCTTCTTATCTTGAGCCATGCCGTGCTCCAGCCATTGGCCGAATCCGTGGAGGAGCAGGCCGACGGCTGTGGCATAGTCGGGTGTGCTGACCCGGTCGATGAGCCCGCTGACGCCGGTCGGGTCGCCCCGCCGCACCGGCAGGTCGAAGATCTCCTCGGCGACTTCCTCGAGCCCTTCCAGCAGGGCCGTGCCGCCGGTGAGGACGATACCCGAGTTGAGTGATTTCTCGTAGCCCATACGCTTGATATCGCCCTCCACCAGGCGGAAGATCTCCTCGGCCCGGGGCTGGATGATGTCGGACAGGATCTGCCGCGACAGGACCCGGGGCTTGCGGGCCTTGCCGACGGACGGGACCTCGATCGTTTCCTGCTCGTCGACCGCGGGAACGGCCACGCAGCCGAACTTCTTCTTTATCTTCTCGGCTTCGGGGATCGGTGTCCTCAGGCCGACGGCGATGTCGTTGGTGAAGTTGTCACCGCCGATGGGGATGATCGAGGTGTACCAGAGGCTGCCGCGCTCGAAGATGGCCACCTCGGTCGTTCCGGCGCCGATGTCGATCAGGCCGACGCCCAGCTCTTTCTCGTCGTGGGTGAGGACCGCGGAGGCGGTGGCGATCTGGTTGAGGACGATCTGTTCGATCTCAATCTCCGCCCGCTCGACACAGGTCCTCAGGTTCTGGACCGAGGTGATGGCCGAGGTGACGATGTGGACGTTGACCTCGAGCTTGATACCGCTCATGCCCAGCGGCGCTTTGATCCCGTCCTGCTCATCGACCACGAACTCCTGGGGGATGACGTGGATGATGTCCCGGTCGGGCGGGATGGACACCGCCTTGGACTGGTCGATGACCCGGCGGATGTCTTCGCGGGTGATCTCCCGGTTCTTGCCGGAGACGGCGATGACGCCGCGGCTGTTGAAGCTCTTGATGTGGGCGCCGGAGATGCCGACAAAGGCGGAGTCGATCTCGACTCCGGCCATGAGCTCGGCCTCCTCCTGGGCCTTCTTGATCGCCGCGGTGGTGGCGTCCAGGTTGACGACGACTCCTTTCCTCAGCCCCTTGGACTCGGCCGTCCCGATGCCGATCACCTCGACCTTGCGATCCTCGGTGATCTCACCGATGATGGCGGCGACCTTCTTGGTGCCGATGTCCAGACCGACGATGTAGCTGTTCTTGGGCATTAGTTCACCTCCTGACGGGGGTTGGGAACGGCGGCCATCTCCACGGCCGGGAGCGGCTTGAAGATGATGCGATCATCGAAGCGCAGGTCGACGTATTCGAGCGGCCCGTTCTGACCCTCCATCGTCTCCTTGTAGGTTCGGATAAACGAAAGCCTTTCCGAGAAGCGTTCTCCCCCCAGGATCAGGCGGGTTGTCTGCCCCAGGAGATACACGCTGACGCTTTGCGAGTCGCTCAGGTCCAGCGCCTCGACCTCCAGGCGCTGACCCGGCGTCAGAGCATCCAGGCACTTCCAGGCCAGGCCGAGCTTCTCTTGATAACTGTCTTTGAACGAGGCGCTGTCGAGGAGAAGGGGAAGGTTGGCGTCTTCCCTTGCAGCCAGCCGCTCCAGCCACACGCCGCCCCTGTCGATCATCAAGAAGTTCTCTCCAGTCTTCAAAACGGCAGCCGGCTCCCTTTCCGTGATCTCGACTTTCAAGGTGGACGGGAAGATCTTCCGCAGCCGCGCTTCCTTAACCCAGCGGTGGGCCTCGATCCGCTCCTGGACTCGGCCGATGTCGAGGAGGAGCAGGTTTCCGAACTTCGAGGCGTCGAGCAGCGCCCGGATGTCACGGCCGACGAATTCCTGCCGGCAAGCGATCTCTGTCTTCTTGACGGCGAAATCATCGCAGTTGATCAGGTAAAGGTAGGCTTTCATCAGCCCGAAAAAGAAGCCGGCGATGACCAGGAAGAAAAGGACGATGTGCTTCCACCGGACGTTGAGCTTCCTCTGGATCTTCTTGACCGGCACCTTCTCCAGGCCGCGCTTGAATTCGAACGGTTCCCCGTAGATGGGGAGGATACGGTGTTTGAGAGGGGGGTTGAGGGTAACCATGGCTAGTTTTTCTCCTCCAGGCCGGCGATGATCTCAGGAACGACCTTAGTGATGTTCCCGGCGCCCTGGGCCAGGACGATATCTCCCGGCTGGGCCAGCCGCCTGACGAGCGCGGCTACCTTTTTCAGGTTTGGCTCGAAATGGACGTTCTTGTGGCCGAACTGCCGGACCGCCTCATAGAGTACTCTGCCGGTGACCCCGGGGATGGGTGTCTCGCCGGCCGGATAGACTTCGGTCACGACCAGGACGTCTGCCTGGTTGAAGGCCGTGGCGAAGCTGTCCATGAGCAGAGAGAGCCGGGTGTAGCGGTGCGGCTGGAAGACGACGACCAGACGGCGCGGCCAACCGCGCTTGGCGGCATCCAGGGTGGCCCTGATCTCAGTCGGATGATGGCCGTAGTCCTCGACGACCATAATGCCGTTGATTTCTTTTTTCAGCTCGAACCGCCGTCCGGTCCCCGTGTAATCCTCCAGCGCTTTGAGAATGACCTTGGGAGGCATGTCCAGGTCGAGCCCGGCGGCCACCGCGGCCATGGAGTTGGAGATATTGTGTTTGCCGGGAACCTGGAGCTTCAGGGCCCCGATCTTCTTCCCCTTATGGTAGAGAACCGAGCTGCTTTGAAAGCCCGAGAAGACGTGGTCGCGGGCGAAGACGTCCGCCTGGGTGGAGAAACCGTAGGTGATGAGCCGGCGCTCGAGCTGGGGGATGAGGCTCTGGAGGTTCGGGTCGTCGAGGCAGAGGATGATCGGACAGTAAAAGGGAACCTTGTTGG
>DQHV01000390.1 GCA_003524335.1 Candidatus Aminicenantota bacterium
CGGAGGTGATCAGCCGCTCGTACTCCTCGATTGCTTCATCGATCCGCCCTGCTGCCCTATAAGCTCTCGCCAGCGTGTCCTTGAGAAACGGAACAAGATAGTCACCGCCTGTATCTCTTATGCTCATAAAAGAACCGACAAAATTGACCCATGGCGCCGTTCTCAGACAGATTTCGACGGCTTTATCGGCCGCGTTGGATGAAATTAAGATCTCGCCTTCGAAAATATCGCAGTGGGCTTGAAAATAGGACGATCGCCAGACCAGCTTTGGAACTTCCGGCAGGAGGGATTTCATCTTCGACAAGGAATCGGAGGCTTTGTCGATTTGACCGCGCTTCAGCGCGCACAGTCCCGAATAAAAGTACGTGTCGAAGGCGACCATTGGAGAGTACTGTTCGAGAGAGTTTACATATTCGTTACGGCATTTCTCCCCTGCGTCCACATCGCCCCGGTCATATAGTATCCAGGCCCTCATCCAGCAAGAACCTCTTTCAAGCCCCCTTAACTCGGTTTTCTTAGCTTCTTCCGAGGCGTTATCCAGGTCAATCATAGCCTTATTCGAATCCCCCAACCAATTATAAAAGAATGCTCTCATTCTGTATGAAACTGATCGTACTACCGCGGAGGTTGACTGGGCGATCCCGCGGTTGAGCCAGTTTATCGCCTCCGAATAATTTTCTTTCAGAGCGTAGATATAAGCGACCTTGTATTCGGTACCGAAGTTGGGATCAAGCTCCAAGGCCTCCCTGAGGTTCCTGATCGCTTCATCGAGGTCGCCCGCTCCAAAATAAGCCACGCCCAAGCTGTCGAAGGGATTCGCATCGCCGGGGGATAAGGCGAGGTATTTCTTAAGCCATTCGATCCCCCTGTCATAATCGCCCATATTAAGATATTTAGCGCCAAGAACGTTCACGGCCGGTTTGTAGGAAGGGTCGAGCTCAAGGGCTTTCTCAAGCGCCTCGACGGCTCTTTGGAGATCAATAGTCTGATAGTGTAGTCCCAGCTGATAATAGGCTTCCTTCTCTTTTGGGAATTTCCCCGTGATGCGCTGGTATGCTTCAATACTTCCTTGCCTGGTTGTTTCCGCGGCCGCTAGGATATAGAGCCTTTCCTTTTCAGTTGCCTTGGATGATAGGGCGACCGCCTTCTTTAGGCATTCGTTTCGGGCGCTCGTATTTCCCAAGAACGCGTTCACTTCGGAGAGGATGCGGTAAGCCGATGCGAAATTTGGGTCGATCTCGACCGCCTTCTCGAGGAACCTGCGGGCATTTTCCCAATTATACCTCTCATGCTCGTCCTTGCCGCGGACGAAATAGTTGTAGGCCTCGGGGAAGGACGTCGTGACATCGGCGATCTTCCAGGAAGCGGAGGCGATCTCTCGCTCAGAAATCCCCACGCCTCCTGCAATCTTCTTGCTCAGTTCGTCGATCTGAGTCAGGAAAAGGCTCTCGACGGAGTTGCCTATGGATTTCGCGCTCGTGAGGAGTTCTTTCGTTTCGACGTCGAGGACATTGGCGTTCGTGACAAAGACATCTCCCGCTTTGGAAAAACTTCCCGTCACAACCCACTTCACGCCTTCACGGCGGCACAACTCGAACCCCAGGTCCTTGTCAATCAGCTCCACGTCCTTCCTGCCTATCTGCTTGAGCAAGTCGAAAAGGCGGTCCCGGGTAACAACATGAAAAAACCCTGAGTTCTCGAGGCCCGTGATAATGAGATCAGAAATGGTTTCTTGATAGATATCGTAATCCCTGTTTCCTGTCTGGTTTTCGAAGTTGATGACCGCGATGGAATTTTCGATTTTTGGGCCCGCTACGGGTGGGTCAGGTTTGAACCACGGGTGCCAGAAGAAGACAACGGCGATGGCCAGCCCAGCCACCGCGGCCGGTATAAGGAGCCTGCGGGGGTTGAATTTGACGGTGATCTCCCGGGAGGTCCTGGACTTGATTCTGGAAGGCGACCGGCCGGGGACATGCTCGGCAGTCGGGAGGGACGCCTCGATGTCTTCAAGGCCGACCCTGAGCTCATCGGCGCTCTGGTAGCGTTTCTCTTTGTCTTTCTCCAGGCATTTGAGGATCAGGCGGCTCAGGTCCTCGGGGACCTGGGCGTTGATCTCCCGCGGGTTCCGCGGCCGCTCGCTCTTGTGCTTCACGCCAATCGTGAACGGCGTCTCCCCCTCAAAAGGCACCCGGCCCGTCACCATCTCGAAGAGGATGACTCCGAGCGAATAGATGTCCGACCTCTGGTCAACTTCCTTGCCATCAACCTGCTCCGGGCTCATGTACTCCGGCGTCCCGATCATCACCCCGGCGCCCGTGATGCCTTTCCCCCGAAGCGACCGGGCGATCCCGAAGTCCATGATCCGGGCGTTTCCGTCCTCGTCCACCATGATGTTCTGGGGCTTCAAGTCCCGATGGACGACCCCGAGATGATGAGCCTCCGCCAACCCCTCGGAGACCTGCTTGGCGATCGATACGGCCCGGCCGGCGCCGAGTCGGTCCGTCTTCCGGATGAGCTTCTTCAGGTCCTCGCCCGCCACGAACTCCATGGTTATAAAGCTCATGCCCTCGGTCTTTCCCAGGTCGAACATCCGGCAGACGTTCCGGTGGCTGATTTTCCGGGCGAGCTTGAGTTCGTTCGAGAAACGCTCGACCGTTTCCTTGTCGAGGGCGATCTCGGGCCTCAGGAGCTTAAGGGCGATCTTTTCCTTGATGTCCGTGTCGAAGACCTTATAGACCCGGCCCATCCCGCCGTGGCCCAGCTCCTCGATCACCTGGTAGCGGCCGGCGAAGGTCGAGCCTGTTGTAAGTTCGCGAATAGGAGTTTGAAGGGTCTCTGTAGCCCCTGGGTGGACGTCCTTGGAATTCTGGGGACACGTACCGGATTCCGGAGAATCCGGAACATGTCCCCGAATTCCGCTGGCTGGGCCTAATTGTGTCCCGCAATCCGCACAGAACTGCTTGGTCTCAGGATTCTCAGAATGACATTTCGGGCACTTGATGGCCACGGCTAACCCCATCTAAAAGGTGTGGCCAAAGACTATCAAGGAATGGGAGTCTAGTCAACAGAAAATGGACATCTCTTGCTCATTCTATTCGTAGTGCGTCCAGAGCCGGATGATCTTCACAGCTTTTTGCTTTTCGAGGACCTGGCATACCAGGCGGTGCTGAATATTGATCCGCCGTAAACAAGCGCCCGTCAGGT